>CAYWVC010000023.1:0-21129 GCA_964461635.1 uncultured Lachnospiraceae bacterium | reverse complement strand
TCTGCGGAATACCTTTCGATCACCGACCTGGCAAGCTTGTGCCCCTCGGCTGTGGGGTGGATGCCGTCGTTGCTTATGAGGCGCTTGTAGTTGTGAGAGCGTAGGAATTCACCGCGCAGATCTATTATCGGGCATCCCGAGCTTCTTGCCACGTCCTCGACGATATTGCTGTAGTATTCCTGCCAACGGTAGAGCATACTTACGTCGCCGAGCCATTGCAGGATATTTGCGCCGCACAAGCCGCGTGAGATGTGATTAAAGTATTTGTCCGCATCTATGGGCACGAGGTTTGTGACTGCGACACGGGCACCGCGATCCTTGGCTCGTGTTATACAATCGGCGTACTGAGCCCTGAACTTGTCCGGGTCCACGTTGGGGCGGTGCGGGGCGGTCGGATCGGCGGATATTTCAGCCCATTTATGGTCGCAATCGTTGCCGCCGTATTCGAATATTACGCCGATGCTTTCGTGCTCCGGATCTGCCGTGTCGGGCGAAGCGGTGCTTTTGATTCCGATAAGTCTGCCGAGCTTTTCGCGGGCGTAGGTTATCGTTGCTCCCATACGCGAACGGTTGAGTATTTCGATCCCCTGCGCGGCAAGTCCCTCAAAGCTTTTGTCATCACCGTACAATCTATATCGTCCGGCGTTTCCGGTGCCTTCATCGGCAAAGATAACGCCTTTCATTATTGAGTCTCCTAAAATAAAGACAGTGTTCATATCAAATAATCCTCCCGAACGGCTTTGCTGATTACATTATATCCGCCGTCGGGAAAAAGTAAACCCACGCGCACGGGTTGTGCGGTAGATTTCGGGGAAACGGTCGGGTAGAGCCGCCAAAAAGTCACTCTACCGGCGGTAGAGCCCGGGAAACGGAGAAGAGAAATGGATGAGATCAAGCAAAATATAGCGAAAAACATTGTGGCTTTGCGTGCCGCCGAGCATATGACGCAAGCCGAGCTTGCCGAGCGATTGAATTATTCGGATAAGGCGATATCAAAGTGGGAACGCGCCGAATCGGTTCCTGACGTTTTCGTGCTCAAAAGGGTTGCGGATATGTTTGGTGTCACGGTCGATTGGCTTTTGAGCGATAACGGCGGGGACCGACCGATAGTCGCAAGTAACAGAAAAACGAAAAATCATATGCTGATAACCTTGATCTCGGCGGCGGCGGTATGGTTTTTGGCGTTGGTCGTGTTTGTCGTCTGCTGGATAGTGCGGGGAGCGGTCAATGACCTTTGGCTGATATTCGTTGCGGCGGTTCCCGTTACGTCGGTTTTGTTGCTGATATTGAATTCGGTGTGGGGCACGCGCAGACGGCGGAAAAACGCGATCATAATCTCCGTGCTGATATGGTCGGTGCTTGCCTTTGTCTTTCTTTTGCTTATTTGCGTGTGGCATATGTATGAGGCGTGGGCACTTTTCCTTCTCGGTATTCCCGCCGAGGTGGTCGTTGTTTTGAGTCATAAGATCGAGCGCACGGGCAAAAAGAAGCCGTCGACCTCCGATGTTGATAACGGCAAGGATAATTAGATACGGAGTATAGAAAAAAGCGTCTTTGCAGACGCTTTTTTCTGATTATCCTTCGTAGCAGAACAGAATGTTTATCAAATTATAAATCGGTCGTTTGACGCTTAACGGTCGGTCAAACCCGAGCTCGTAAAGGAAAGCGGTGACCTCTTGGTTTTCCTTCGCGTTCCAGACCCGTTTTGCGGAAATATCCATAAATTCGCATTTCTCGGAGTCGGCAACGTATGCAAGACTTTTGTTGAGCTTTGTAACGTCAGTATCGTTCTCATAATTTTTCAAGGATATTATCACTATACGCGTGCGCTTGTTCTTTCCTCTGATGGATTTGATAAGTGCCCGGTAGCCCTCCTCAAAAGCAGCTTGACCGTGTTCAAAGTCGGATACGTCGTTTGCTCCGATGTGCAGAAAAACGGTATCGGGGCGAAGCTCTGCGATGCATTCGTCATAAATCTTTGCCGCATCGTGTACCGCAAGCCCCGAGATGCTGCGGTTGTAGATATTGTCTTTCAGCGCAAACGCCTGCTTTAATTCTCCTATGGGAATATTTACGTCCTCGGTGCTGCCGAAAATTACGGTTCCGTCGGACTCCGCGAGCCGATTGAGGGATTTGTATTTTGCAATTTCATTTTCAAACATATCGGTAAACTCCTTCACTTCTTATTGGCTTTTCTGTCAAGCGCGACGTTGCGAAAGTAAACCACGAGGTTAAGCGAAACGATAGCAAGATTGAGAAGGTACGCCACCAACACGTAGTTGATGTTTCCGAGCGCGATTTTTGCCGCAATTCCGGCTATGTAGCCCGTAATGATCAGAAGGATAAAAGGCAGACTTGTGCTTTTTGCGGTCTTTGCCTTATAAGCCTTAATGAGATTCATAGGCCAAGAGAAGCCAAAGCATACCAGCATAACAGTTTCAAGAATAGGTGCGAAGTCCATAATATGATCTCCTTTGTGATGTTTGTGGCTATCAGCATATCACGTCGGAGGAAACAAATCAATTTTAGCAAAATAAGCAATATATTTTTTGCGGTTTTTTGCTTATTTTACTTTCAAAAGCTATTTAATAAAGTAAAAATATGATAAAATGTAAGCAGTACACAACGGAGCGGTATATATGAAAAGAGAAAGTTCGACGGGGAATACCTCTATTCACCAAATACAAAAGAAAATATTTTCAACGCAGTTTATACTTATTCTGTTGCTTGCGGTCGTGCTTGGCGGTGCCGGTATTTTGATCAACGTTCATTTTGAAACGCAAAAACGAGACCGTAATCTTCAGAACATATCCCAAACGATTGCCGCATCACCGTTACTTGATGACGTGTCAAACGAAACGAATTCCGAATATTTAACCGAATATTTCGATTCGTTGCAAAAATCCCTTGGGGATATTGATGCCATCTCAATTGTAAGCACCGATAACGTAAGACTGTACCATTCCAATCACGATCTGATCGGCACGGTATACGACGGTACGGTCCCAAACTTCGACGATACCGATTTTTATGCCGAGGACAATAGCGGTCCTTCGGGAAAGCAGCGCCGTGCATATGCCGCCATCTATGATGATGACGGGAATTACGTCGGCTTCGTCATTTCGGTTATGCTGCAGGAAACCATCAAAAAGGAAACGCTTTCAACAGTGCTGATATTCGCGTTGATCACCGTGGTTGCAGTTTTGATGGAGGTTATTATTTCGGCAGAGCTTTCGGAAAGCATCAAAAAGAAGCTTCACGGCTATGAGCCGGACGTGTTTTCCGCTATGTACCAAGTCAGAGATAACATTCTTGAATCGCTTGCCGAGGGGGTCATTGCCATCAACAAGGAGCGTTCTGTGCAATTCATCAACAGTGCCGCGGTCAAAATGCTCGGTTGTCAAGCATATCCGACAGAACAAAGCGTTGTCGGAAGGCCGCTTGAGACCGTCTGCGATCCTGCCGTGTTTGAATCAACGCTTTCGACGGGAGAAAAGGAATTCGGCGCACACGATGCAAGGCTTAGGAACACCAATCTTATAATAGACCGTATTCCTATAACCGAGGACGGAGAGATAATCGGTGCGGTAGGTATTCTTCATAACCGTGAGGAATATACCAAGCTGATGGAAGATCTTGCGGGGACGAGGTACCTTGTGGACTCTATGAGAGCCAACAATCACGATTTCACCAATAAACTCCACGTCATCCTCGGTCTTTTACAGATGGAAATGTACGATGAAGCCGCCGCATATATCGAGAACATTACAATTGTGCAAAAAGAAACCATAAGCAAGATTATGGCGGCGATCAAGGAGCCCGCCGTTGCCGCGTTGTTGATCGGTAAGACATCAAGGGCTTCCGAGCTGAACGTTAAATTCATTTTGCAGGAGGGCTCGGCATATTCGAAAAGCGACTATCCGATACCGACCGAAGCGCTGGTCACGATCATCGGTAACCTCATTGATAATGCCTTTGATGCTATGAATGAGGTAAATGCTGACCTTGAAAAGCCGAAGGAGCTGCTTTTCGGTATTTATTCAAAGCCGAATGCACTCCTGATCACCGCAAACGATACGGGCGTTGGCATCAAAGAAGAAAACAAGGATAGGGTGTTTGAGAACGGCTATTCCACAAAAGGAGAGGGAAGAGGTACGGGGCTTTATCAGGTCAGGTGCTTGGTGGAGAATCTCGGCGGTGAAATTTTGCTTGACTCTCAGTACGGCACGGGAACCTCCGTGACGGTGACCTTTGACAAATAAAAGAGGTATGGATATGCAATATAAGGTTTTGATCGTTGAGGACGATCCTATGGTATCTATGATCAACGAGCAGTATGTGAATCGCAACAAAGCATTCCGCGTTGTGGGAAAATGCAGGGACGGCAAAAGCGCGTTGGATTTCCTTGAAAAGAATGACGTTGATCTGATCATTCTCGACGTGTTTATGCCCCTTATGGATGGATTTGAAACGCTTCGTCGGATACGCAAGAACAAGATGCCGGTGGACGTTATTATGGTAACGGCGGCAAATGACAGGGCATCTTTGGAGGAGGTTTTGCACCTCGGTGTGGTGGACTATCTTGTCAAGCCCTTTACCTACGACCGTTTTCGCATAGCTCTTGATAAATATATCTCGCATCTTGATGCCCTTAAAGACGTAGATACACTGAGCCAAAAGAATATTGATTACATCTTTGAAAACGCATACAAAAAGAATGACGAGCCGTATCCCAAGGGCATACAGGAAAAGACCCTGCAGACCATTCTTGACGAAATGGAAAAGAATCCGTCAAAATGGATGACGGGTGACGAGGTCGCCGAGCGCATCGGACTTACGGGAGTTACGGTGAGGCGTTATCTCAACCACCTTGCTGAAAAGGGTGCTTTGATCTCCGAGGTCAACTACGCAACCGGCGGCAGACCGTGTATGAGATATAAACTGATTAAATAGATTGCAACAGACCTTTGTTTGCTGCACGGCAAGCTTGGATAGGTAAACAAAAAAAGAAAGCCCCGTCACAGATTTTCGTCCGTGATGGGGCTTTTGTCCTGCCCGGCGGCTTGTGTGATAAAAAATCACATTTGCCCGTTGTTTATATAAGCGTTTTCAGATAATCTCTTGCGGCGATGATATCCTTGATCTGCTGATCTCCCGAGATCTCGCGCTCAATCGTCAGCGCACCGTCGTAGCCACATTCCTTAAGCGCAGAAATGAGCAACGGGAAGTTGACCGCGCCTTCGCCTATCGGATACTGCTTGCCGAGGTGCCTGCCGTCGGTGGGATATTTGCCGTCCTTTGCGTGAACCCCGCGTATGTACTGTCCGAAGATTCCGACCGCGTCGACCGGATTGGCTTTCCCGTAGAGCAGAAGGTTGGCGGGGTCAAGGTTGATCCCGCAGTTGCCGGTTCCGATCGTTTCGATCGTGCGCAACAGAGTTATCGGCGTTTCCTGCCCGGTTTCAAAAAGGAAATATTGTTCGTTTGCCTTCAGCTTGGTGCATATAAAGCGCAACAGGGTACAGATCTCGTCGTATTCGGTCGAGAGCGGATTTTCGGGGAGGAAGCCCACGTGGGTCACAACGTCACTTACCCCGATCATCTTGGCAAAATTCGCGCCCTTCAGCAGCATTCGCGTCCGTTCGGCACGGTATTCACGCGGGACGAGCCCAAGCGACAGCGGACCCTCGTAAAAATTCCAATATGAGAAGCCGCCGTCCCAGCCGCACCAAAAGGCAGTGACCGTAACGCCGTACTCTGCGCAGGCGTTTTTGACGACCTCCGCAAGCTCGGCGTTGAGGTACGCGCTGTTCCAGCACTTGAGCTGGCAGGTGTTGAATCCGAGCTCCGCAACGTTGCGAAGATTTTCTTCTACGTTTTTGTTGAGTGATGTCAATACTCCGAGTTCCATAACGATCTCCGTTTCTCCGCCTTTCGGCGATAATGATTTTTTAGTTCTTACAGGCTTTTTTCTTCAAGTGATTCAAAAGAGAAGCTGCTGCCGTCGAAAACAAGGTATGAGTGCCCGCTGCCTTCTTTTGGGAGCGATATCGATCCGGGATTGAGGTATCTGAAATGCCCGACGGTACGGTCTGCGGGGACGTGTGTGTGCCCGCAAAGCAAAATGTCGCCTGTGAAAAGCTTCGGGGGCTCTTCGGGCGAGAACAGATGCCCGTGTGTGGCAAATATCCGTACGCCGTCAAGTGCAAGGAATGCATAATCGGCAGTTATGGGGAAGTTCAGCACCATCTGGTCCACCTCCGCATCGCAATTTCCGCGTACACAAAGCAGCTTTTCGGCTATGCCGTTGAGCATTTCCGTAACGGCTTTGGGATCGTAGCCCTTCGGGAGCTCGTTCCGAGGTCCGTGGTAGAGCAGGTCTCCGAGGAGCACAAGTCGCTCGGCATCGGAGCTTTCAAATCGTTCAAGCAACCGTTCGCACCAATACGCCGAGCCGTGTATATCCGAAGCTATCAACAGTTTCATTTTTTTGTGAGTCCTTTCGATAAACATAATTAAGCTTCCTTTTGTATTGTACCACAAAAGGAAGCTTTTTTCAATATTGTTTTTGCGATCGACGAAGATTCCGCTCGTGTATTTTGGCGATCTTTTCAACGTTATATCTCAAGACGAATATCGGCAGAACGTTGAGCAGTACGTTGACCGCGGCGACAAATACTCCCACGCGTAGCGTCAACGGCGGATAAACAAACATTGCCAACGATCCGGTCACGATGCAGGAAAGGTGAATCACTATACCGTAGCAGGATTCCAACAGGAACCTGCCGGTATATCCGGGATCGGACGGATCGGTAAAGCGGCTCTTTGAAAAGCCGGTGAAAATTCCGAGCTCAATGACCAAATGACGCCATTTTTTAACTCCGATGGCTTTGTAGAAACGTTTTTCACGGGGCGAGACCTTGAAAAAAGGTCTTTTGTAGTCAAACCATCTTTCGGGCAATCGGCGTATCAGAAAGGCGAAAAAGCCCTGTATTGCGATCGCCGCCGCCGTCATTATTACAGTCCACAGAAGAAAGATATACCAAGACAGCCCGGTGTCTCCCGGAAAAAGTGAGTTAAAAAGCACGATAAGTGCCATCGACACGACGATGAAGATAATATATACCATAATGCGATCAGTAGGTCAACGGGATTCCGTAGAAGGCTTCGTACACTTCTTTCCAAGCGGCGTAGTTCTCGTCTGCCATAGCACGGGCGGCGAGCCTTGCCGGTTGAGTTGCGTCCGGATAGATAGGCTTCAGGATGTTTACCGTGTACTCCTGAACGGGGAAACCGGTGGATTCGTCCGTTCTTTCGCTGTCTTCCATAGTGATGAAGAAGGGAATTACCGGAGCCCCGCTTTTGGCGGCTATTCGAAATGCTCCGTCCTTCATAGGCCTCGGCTTGCGATAATTCCACCACATCCCCTGCTCGGGGTAGATCAAGATCTTTTCTCCGCGCTTGAGCAGCTCGTCGGTTGCCGAAAAAAGCGTTGCAAGCCCTTTCGCCGATGAGCAAAGGGGAAGGGTGTTGCAATGACGGAAGAAATAGCCGTACAGTCCCTTAAAGGACGTGTAGTTTCCCTCACGTATGACCTTGTACAGTCGTCGATGCCCGAGCGGCTTTTGTATGGCTTTGAATACGGCGTAGTTATCGAATGCGTTGAAGTGATTGCAGGTGATCACCGCACCGCCGTTAACCGACAGGTAATTGTCAAGCCCGACAACGTTTTTGATAACGAGATTCTTCTTCCGTATCTGACCGTCAAAGTAGTGCTTTGCCACTTGGTTGGCGATCTCGGACTGTATCCTTGTGGTGAGCTTTTTTCCGGTGTAGTCGACCTTACGATAATCGAGCGGAAGTGTTGGGGGATCATCCTCAACGTCCCTGTCGAACCATCCGTTTTTTTCGTATTCTTCTATCTTTTTTATAATATTCAGCCTGTCTTGTGACTGTTCCATTATGAAGACGATCCTTTCGCTTGGGAATTGTCAGGCGTTTTTGGCGATCTTGGCTTCAAGCTCCTCGGTCTCGCGCTCGGCGAGGCTGTAAAGATTGCGGTACGCTACGCTGTCGCGCAAACGTTCTTCGGGCGTGTACTTCCTCAATATTTTGTGTACCGTGTGGCGGTACACGTTGCGATCGGCGTATTTCCAGAACAGATCGCCGTATACCACGCCGTCGTAGTGCCAAGGCTTCCAATTGATTTTATAGTGAATAAGCTTGGGCACGTCACCGTTCCAAAACATTCCGTCCGCGAATGGAGTCTTGTTCCATTCAAGCCCCAGAAGCACGGATTTGCCGTAGCAAAGGACGTTGAGGTAATCCTGATCCTGAGTTACGTCGTATATCCGCTCGGACAGGAGCTTTATGAAACGGCTTTCTATATCTTGGCGTCGGAATTCGTTGAGGTTCATAACGAGCACCCCGGCGTTGAAATATTCGCGGTGCGGGATCTCCAGCACCTTGTCAACGTATCTTCCGAACACTCCGACGTTCAGCATTACCTCCTCGGGAATAGCACCGACAAGGCAGTTGCCGAGCTCGGTGTTATAGAGCTCGGAGATATCACCGTTAACGATTATATCGCAATCAAGATAGAGTGCCTTCGCGTACTGCGGGAACATATCTGCTATGAAAAAGCGGTAATAGGTGGTGTTGGTGTAGTAATCGCGCGTGTGAAGCTTTTCCTTTACTCTCGAAAGCTCTCGCTCAACGTTGACGAAGGTCACGGTTGCAAGCCCGCGCGCCGAGCGGCGGATGCGAAAACGGTTCAGGGAAGAGAGCTCGGTTGTCATAACGTAAATGCGATAGTCGTAGTCGCACGAAGCGTTTTCTACGATGGATTGTATGGCTACGCCGAGAAAGGGCGCGTAATTGTTGTCCGTGGAAAAGAATATCGGGATAATCGGTTTTTGCGTTGCTGTGCTGTTCATTCGTAGCACCATCCTTATCAAAAAGTAGTGACGTTATTATACTCCGAAAGCTCAGTTTGGTCAAGAGAACGGTAGAATTTTGTTTTCTAATGTTTTCGAACGGGGAGTAGAATTTATCACGGCGTATTCTACTAACAGTAGAATTTAGAATTTGAGCCTTGACAAGGGGCATTCTGCGTGATACACTAATAGTATGAGTACTGTTAATGAAATAATCTCGGCTAATCTTGTTAAGCTGAGAAAAAAGAACAAATTGACCCAAGCCGAGCTTGCGGAGGCGATCCACTATTCGGACAAGAGCGTCAGCAAGTGGGAAAAGGGAGAATCCTGCCCGAGCATTGCCGTCGCTGCCGAGATAGCTAAGTTTTACGGTGTAAAGCTTGACGACCTTATTGATGAAAATTTCGTTGCTGAGGAGACAACTAAAAAGGGAGAAAAAAAGCGAGTCAGCTATCTTGTGATAACTTTACTCGCCTGTTCGGTCGTCTGGTTGGTGTCGACTATCGCGTTTATTTACGGCAATCTTGTCGACGGAATCGACTCCCCGTGGCTGTTCTTCATTTACGCGATCCCCGTGACCTGTATCGTTCTGTTGGTTTTTAACTCGCTGTGGGGCAATCGCAGATATAATTATCTCATTATCTCCGTTATGGTATGGTCGACGCTGACGAGCTTTTTCGTGCACGTGTTGACTCTCGGACACGTAATATGGATGCTCTTTTTACTCGGGATTCCCGCTCAGATATCTATCGTGCTGTGGTCCAGATTGAAGAGCCCGTCCCTTATGCCGGATTTTTTGAAGCGGCGAAAAAGATCGAGCGTCAGAAAAAAAGCTCACGTCGATCAGACGTCGGAACGCGCGGATGACGATCCTTCAAAATGATCAGAGGCTTTATTTCCCGTTGACCGCCACGCAGCTAAACGCCGCGTGGCGGTCAACGATATTATTGGCGCTTGTCCGATCCGCCGAGCAGCTTTATCCCAAAGCAAACGATCTCTATAAAAAACATAAATATCGACACCGTTATTCCAACGCCCACCGGCACGGTTCCTGCGTCCATCCCACCGATTATGCCGATGAATGCGACGAAAAAGATCACGCTGCATATCACGTGGAATACGTTCATAGCTTTTGAGGATGACAGCACTTCAAAGATGCTTTCGTGTTCATCCGCCGCTTTTTTGTCCGTTCTGCTTTGCGTACCGATGAACGTGCAGTTGCTTCTGTATTGATCCTCGTAGACTTTATTCATTACCGATTCCTCCTTAATGTTAGAGCTTTGACGCCGCGCGTTCAAGGCTCGTTTTTCCGTATTAGGAAACCTTACGGTCGAATTATAGCACAAAACGGAGCTGTTGTCAATGGCAAAATTCCAAAATGAGAAAATAATTTCAAAAAGCACTTTACAAAACGGAAAAAGCGTGATATAATATTGTCGTAATCAGAAAAACGAGGTGCGGGTATGGATTATATTGAAAGAATAAAACTGCTGAAGGCGGAACAGAAGATCACTAACGATGAGCTTTCGTCAAGAACCGGTATTCCGTTGGGTACGCTGAGCAAGATATTGGCGGGGATCAGCGATTCACCGAAGCTTTCCAATATAGTGCTTATTTGTAACGCTCTCGGTTGCTCGTTGGACTATGCCGTTAACGGGATTCCCGAAAACAAAAACAATTATACGCTTGAGCCCGGCGAGATCAGACTTGTGGAAAACTACCGTGAGCTTGATACCCACGGTAAGGAGATCGTCACCCTTGTCCTTGAAAAGGAGCGCGAGAGATTGCGGTCCGAAAGCTATGGCTCGTGGCAAGCTCCCATACACGGGTCAATACCGAGGGGGACGTCGGCGGCAACCCGTGCCAAGGTGCCTGCCGCTGCCGCAACAGTGGCATCGGGCTTCGGGCGACGTGTCATTCCGATGTTCGATCTTCCGGTGTCAGCCGGAACCGGCGTTTTCCTTGACGCTACGACGGCAGAGGAGATCACGATTCCCGAGAATGCAAGAACTGCGGGCGCCGACTATGCCGTCCGTATCAGCGGGTGCAGTATGGAGCCGAAATACCACGACGGGGATCTTCTGCTCGTTGCCGACTGCGATTCGGTTGAAAACGGCGAGCTCGGCATCTTTGTGCTTGACGGCTCGGGATATTTCAAGGTCTTCGGCGGTGACAGGCTCATTTCGCTGAATCCCGATTTCGGGGATATTATGCTTAAGGATTTTTGCGATATAACGTGCTGTGGCAAGGTTATCGGCAAACTCAAGAGAAAATGATTCAAAAAGCGGAAAAGCCATTGAACGGTTCTTCCGCTTTTTACGTTTTTGTCACCGAAAACGGAAAAATAAAATATGAAAGCTATTGAAAACAATGTTTTTTTGTGATATAATCAGTATATAGACCGATATTATGGAGGATCATATGAATTCGGATAAACTAAAACTTATAGTACCGTACGTGAGCGTTGCGTGCCCTGTGCTGGCGGCGCTGATACTTTTTATTATTGCGCTGGTCAATACGCACGCTCCGGTGAAGGTTATGCTCTTCATCTGCACCGCTCTTTTGCTGATGCTTGCCGGGATGCTTTACGTTTATATGTTCGTTATGGCGGAAAAGACGAAAAACTTCTTCTTGACCGACCGTGATACCGAGAAAACAATAAGCGTTAAAAAGCTGACGTTTGAGCGCGTCAACGACAGCCTTAATTACTATATGGCGAACCGTATCGACAGTGCGGATGAGCCCTGGATCGGCGGATTGCTTGGACGGCGCGGGATATTCGGGGATGATGACGTTTTTAAGCCCCTCGTCGTATATAAGATGTTTTACGACCTCGCGACCTCCGACAAATACGAGGATTGGCAGCTTTTCTTCAAAATGCCGAATGCGGATTTTGCCAGATTGCTTAATTGTCTTGAAGCGGTCGGCGATCTCAATATGCTTCGCAAACTCACTTCGATCCGTCGGGTAAACGACGGCACGGAGGTTGAGCGGCTTGCCGACTGTATCAAGGGGAACTCCCGTTATATTGAGGGGCAGATGATGACCTACGTCCGCGAGAACATCCACGCCTTTGACGAGGATAACGAGTGATATTAACAGAATAACCGAGAAAAGCGCCGTACGGCGCTTTTTTCGTCCTTGCCCGAGAACGAATTTTCCCGCTGCGCGTGCGTATCAAATTAAAATAATTGTGCAGCAGTGCCGAAGAGCTATCATATAATGTAAAAAAAGCCTGGAGGTAATTATGCTGTTAACAAGACCTTATTTTCGGGAAAGAGCAGTCGAATACGCACGCAAATGGGCGCTTGGACGCAATCCTTTGTTTGCCGACTTTACCGGCATCGGGGGCGACTGTACGAATTTCGTTTCGCAGTGTATTCTGGCGGGGTGCTGTACGGAGAATTTTGATCCCACGTACGGGTGGTATTACGTTAGCCTTGACGATCGGGCACCCGCTTTTACCGGTGTGGAATTCTTTTACAACTTTATGACCGGAGGCGGCGGATATCCGCAAAACCTTACACGGGTCGGGCCGTTGGGGATCGCGGTCGGGCGCGCGCGGGTCGAGCCGGGCGACGTCGTTCAGCTTTGCGATATGGCGGGAGATTTCTATCACACTTTGGTCGTCAGTGACGTTGCCGACGGCGAGATCTACGTCTGCGCACATTCGGATGACGCATTGGATCGCCCTCTCAGCAGTTACCGTCTTGCCTTCGGTGCGAGATTTATACATATCCAAGCGGCGCTTGTCGAATATCTTGACGACGGATGCTTTGAACGCCTTCTTTCGGGCGTCGACGAAGCGCCCGTTGAAAATTCCGATTGAATGTGATATAATTATCCCGAAAAATGAAAAAAGGCTGTAACCTTTCCGAAAAAATGACGACTTAAAGGGTAGAAGCCCGAAATACACGGGGGGCGGGATGATGGATGATGCAAAGATCGTTGATCTGTATTGGGCACGTGATGAATCGGCAATAAGTGAGACCGACGCAAAATACGGCAGGATGCTCAATTCGCTGTCGTATTCGTTGCTTTCGTCCTTTGAGGATGCGGAGGAATGCGTGAACGATACATACCTTGCGGCTTGGAACCGTATGCCGACCGAGCGTCCGTCGTATCTCGGTGCCTTTCTTTCGAAGATCGTAAGGTGTCTGTCGATCGATCGGTACCGCGCCGCGCACAGAGCCAAGCGCGGAGGTGTCGACGCCCTCACTGCCGAGCTTGAGGAGTGTATACCTGACGCTTCCACCCTTGACAGCGAGCTTGAAAACGGCAGATTGCGTGAATCCATTGATCGGTTTTTGAGCTCCTTGGACGAGGAAAAAAGAGCGATGTTCGTCAGAAGGTACTTCTTTTCGCAAACGACGCAGTATATTGCCGACCGTCTCGGCGTTGGCGAATCAAAGGTCAAAACGGCGTTGCATCGGATGCGAGTCGGCTTGAGACGCCAACTTGAAAGCGAGGGATTGCTGTGAAAAATAAAAACGAAAAAGCGGCGTACCTCCTTGATGAGTTGGGTCAGATCGACGATCGGCTGATAGCCGAGGCAATGGCTTTCCGCCCGAAGAGGAAAAGAAGGTATCCGTTACTTGTGGCGGCGGTTTGCGCGGTGCTTGCCGCAATTCTCGTTATAACGGTGTCGGGGGCGTTCGCGATCGGCAAGATCGTGGGCGGTGTGATCGACGGCAGCGAGGCTCCCGGGACGGATTCGCAAACCGGGCTCGGCGAGCTTTTGACCGTCAACGCCTATGCCGACGGCGTGGAGAAGTTCGCCGATATCGGGGACGTTGATCTTTTTGACCGAGCTTGTCTGATATGGCGGATCGAACCCGACGGTGCCTATTACGCGAAGGCGCTGACGTCGGATTCCTTGTCCGAATTGTCCGCCGAACTCGGTAAGGGAACGGCGTACGGCGGCAACACTGCGGTTGACGGTGTGTGGATATCTTACGGTGACGGAATCGTGGTTTCACCTTATTTGAAACGGTCCGCCGGAAACGTGTGGTACGGCGAACTCTTTGATTACGCGCCTGAGATCGAGCCGTCTGACGGTCTCGTTTCGTGTATTTCGGATCTGTTTGAGTAAAAACGATAGGGGAGGAACGAAAAATGAAAAAGGTATTATCATTGGCTTTGGCAATTGTGCTTGTATTGGGGCTCCCGATATTTGCCGGGTGCTCTGCCAACAATGCACCCAAGGGTGATGGGTGGTATTATGCGGCAGATAATCGCAATGAAGGAGGAATTGAGATGGGCGGTCCCGATTCCGATCAGCAGGTGCCGGGCGGCTTTATCGAAAATGAATTTATTAACGTTGCCGATGAGCCGATATCCACCTTTTCGGCGGATGTGGACACCGCATCGTATTCGTATTTCAGAAAGCTGGTCTCCCAAGGTCTGGGAATCAATGAAATTATCAATTACGCCGGATCCTCTGTCAGGACCGAGGAAATGATCAACTACTTCAAATACGATTATACGCAACCGACGAACGGTGAGCTTTTCGGTATTACGGCGAAGGCGGCGCCTTGCCCGTGGAATCAGGACGCCGTGCTCTTTATGCTCGGCTTGCAAGCGGAAACGGCGGTAAACACGTCGGGAAACAACCTTGTCTTTCTGATCGACGTTTCGGGATCTATGATGTCGGATGATAAGCTCCCGCTCCTTAAAAAGGCGTTCACGAAGCTGACCGAGCAGCTCGGTGAGGATGATATCGTTTCGATCGTGACCTATTCGGGGCAGGAGAAGGTGGTTCTTGACGGCTGTGAGGGAACGAAAACGACGGATATTCTCAAGGCGGTCAATGCATTGAAGGCGTCGGGCTCCACCAACGGCGAGGCGGGCTTGCGTATGGCTTACGATATAGCGAAGAAGCACTATATCACCGGTGGAAACAATCGCATAATTATGGCGTCGGACGGGGACTTGAACGTTGGAATGTCCTCGGCGGCGGATCTTGAGGAATACGTTTCCGAGAAGCGTAGCGAGGGTATATATATATCTGTGCTCGGATTCGGCACCGGGAACTACCGTGACGCCAATATGGAGGCGATAGCCGACAACGGAAACGGCATATACTACTATATAGACGGCGAGACCGAGGCAAATAAGGTGTTCGGAACCGATCTGCTCGGCACTCTTTATACGGTGGCGGAGGACGTTAAGCTTCAGCTGACCTTTGATCCGGAGCACGTGTCAAGCTACCGCCTTGTGGGATACGAGAACCGTTTGTTGGATAATGAGGATTTTGAGGATGATACCAAGGATGCCGGAGAGGTCGGCGCGGGACATTCGGTCACCGTTTGCTACGAGCTCATCATTACCGAGGGAGCTATGACCGACGACGGCGAATGGATGAAGCTTGCGATAAGATATCGCTTGCCCTCGGATGCCGAATCGACCTTGCGCGAATATTCGATAGACCGATCGGTCTACACCGCTGCCGCAGACGATGAGTTTAAGTTTGTATGCGCCGTTATCGAGACTGCTATGATAATTCACAGAAGCCCCTATATCGACGAGCTCGGGATCGGGGACGTGTTGACGTTGCTGTCAACGCTTGACCTTACGTCCGATCAGTATAAGACTGAATTTGCCGATATCGTCAGAACGCTTGTTATGAGGGGCAGCAACGGTTAACGTCAAGTATCTCGGAAATAATAATTTGTAATAAAGCCTCCCTTAAGGTGCACACTATTTACGGTAGTGCCTTTGGGGAGGCTTTTTATGGATGTTTTTAACTTGTTGAGCTTTATTGGCGGATTGGCGTTCTTTTTGTACGGAATGAACGTTATGGGATCGGGGCTTGAAAAGGTGGCGGGCGGCAGGCTTGAGAGATTGCTTGAGCGGCTCAGCGCGGGAACTCTGCGCGGGGTGATCTCGGGGGCGGCGGTGACCGCCGTTATACAATCTTCTACCGCGACTACCGTTATGGTGATAGGCTTCGTGAACTCCGGAATTATGAAGCTTGAGAATGCTGTCGGTATAATTATGGGGGCAAATCTCGGAACCACGGTCACGTCGTGGATGCTGAGCCTTTCGGGGCTTGGCGGCGAGAATGTGTTCGTCAGGCTATTGGAGCCGTCGTCGCTTGCTCCGATGGCGGCTATGATCGGATTGGTGCTGTACAAAACGTTGAAGAAGGACCGTGCAAGGACGGCGGGGGAGATATTGCTTGGATTTGCACTCCTGATGACCGGGATGACGATGATGAGCGGTGCCGTGGCACCGTTGGCGGAGGTCCCCGAATTCGTCGGGCTTCTTTCCGCCTTCGGTAATCCGTTGCTCGGAATATTGGCAGGAGCTGCCGTTACGGCGATCGTGCAATCGTCCTCGGCTTCTATGGGGATATTACAGGCACTTTCGGCAACCGGAGCAGTTTCGTTCGGGACGGCGCTTCCGATTGTGGTGGGGCAAAATATCGGAACTTGTGTGACCGCGTTGATCGCCTCGGTCGGGGCGGGGAAGAACGCCAAGCGCGCGGCGTTCGTGCATCTCTATTTTAATATCATCGGGAGCGCGATCGTGCTGATCGTTTCTATGCTTGTTACGCTGACTCTGATGCCCGGCTTGCCCGATCTTCGGGCAACACCGGTCGCTATTGCCGTTCTTCATACGGCGTTCAACCTTATGGCAACATTGGCGCTGCTGCCTTTTTCACGTGTGCTTGAATGGCTGTCCCGTATAACAGTGCGTGGCGGCAGAGGGGAGCAGGACTCGGCATCCGATGAGCTTTTGATGGACGCAAGAGCATTGGCAAAGCCCTCGTTTGCACTCAGACTTTCCGAAATTGCGGTGGGGCGGATGGTGTCGCGTACGTTTGATGCCGCAACGGAGGCGTGTATGATGCTTGATGCACCGTCGGAGGAGCGATTGCACGCGGTTGCCGATACCGGAAAAAGCCTTTACGCTTACGGTGAGAAGCTGAGAGCGTACACTTTGAAGATCAATTCACACGAGCTCTCGGCTCGCGAATCGGAGGATCTGGCGGGATCCCTTTACGTCATTGGCGAGCTGTGCAGTATTGCCGACGCTTCGGGGGAGCTTGCCGGTTCGTTGCTTCGGCTTGCCGAGCCTAAGGACGGCTTGTCTGATGAGGCAAGGGAAGAGCTCGGGGACGAAATCTCAAGGCTGTGCCGACTTGCCTGCCTTACGCATGGGGTACTCAAGGGGCGCCGTCAAAGCAGTTGTGCGGATATCGCGGAGGTGTGCGAGCGTGTAAGCTCCGCCTGCGTTGATATGAAGGAGGGGCACGTGGAGCGACTTCGTGCCGGTCGGTGCAAGCCCGAGAGCTCCCCGGAATTTATCGGGGCGCTTGGTGCCTGTACCCGAATGGCGGGCAATTGTATGGAGCTGGCAAGACTTGCTGAGAAAAAAAGAAAGTGACGCGATTTTTTTAGCGTTTGGGTTGATTTATTTCCTGCAATAGTGTAAAATTAAGGCGAATGATTTTACAGTTACAGGAGGTGGATTATGGGACGCTTTGAGGAAGCGGTTAAGATCTATCGCGAATACGGTGTCGACGTGGAGTCGGCGCTTGCAAGGCTTGAGGATATTCCGATCTCCGTCCACTGTTGGCAGGGCGACGACGTGTCGGGATTTGAAAATTCGGCGGCGCTGTCCGGGGGTATACAGGCGACCGGAAATTATCCCGGGCGAGCTCGCAATGCCGACGAGCTTTTGGCGGACTACGCATTTGCCCTCTCACTGATGCCGGGAAAGAAGAGGATCAATCTTCACGCGATATACGCGATAACCGATGAAAAGGTCGAGCGCGATGCGATAAAGCCGAAATACTTTGATAAATGGATAGAATTTGCCCGCGAAAACAGCGTGGGTATAGACTTCAACCCTACATTTTTCTCACATCCCATGGCTGATGGGGGAATGACTCTTTCGCATCCCGATCCGGCGGTGCGGGATTATTGGGTGCGTCACGGGATATCGTGTATGGAGACGGCTCATTATATCGCGCAACAGCTTGGGGACAGGGTCCTTTATAATCTGTGGATCCCGGATGGGCTCAAGGACATTCCTGCCGACCGTTTGACTCCGAGGCTCCGTTTGAAGGAATCGCTCGACAGGATATTTGCGGTGCGTTACGATGACGTTATATGCGCGGTGGAGAGCAAGGTGTTCGGTATAGGGCTTGAGAGCTACACGGTAGGCTCAAGTGAATTCTATATGAATTACGCCGCGCAGAACAATATCTGTTGCTTGCTTGATAACGGGCATTATCATCCGACCGAAAAGGTGTCGGATAAGATCCCGTCAATGCTGGCGTTTAACGAATACGTCGCACTGCACGTAACCCGTGCGGTGCGATGGGACAGTGATCACGTCGTCCTTCTTGAGGATGAGCTTTGCGAGATAGCGAAGGAGATCGTGCGCAATGATGCCGATAAACGAGTGTTGATCGGACTTGATTATTTTGATGCAAGCATCAACCGCGTAGCCGCTTGGGTGACCGGGCAACGCTCAATGGAAAAGGCACTGCTCGGAGCCTTGCTGACTCCGTATTCTTACCTCAACGCGTTGCAGGACGAGGGCGACTTTTCACGCCTTATGGCGCTGAATGAGGAGCTTAAATTGCTCCCGATCGGCGACGTATGGGCGGAATACTGCCGCCGCTGTTGCGTCCCTGCGGGCATCGAATGGTTTGAACGTGTGCGCGAATACGAAGATCGAGTGCTGAGAAACCGATGAAATATTATCTTGCGATAGATATAGGCGCGTCAAGCGGGCGCCATATCTTGGGATACAAGGAAAACGGGCGGGTTTGCCTGCGTGAGATATACCGCTTTGATAATTACGTTACGGATAAGAACGGCAGGCTGTGCTGGGATATAGCAAGGCTTTACGGTAACGTTTGCGAGGGGCTTAAAAAATGCGCCGAGCTTGATATCGTGCCGTCGTCGGTCGGGATTGATACTTGGGGCGTGGACTATGCACTCCTTGACAAAAACGGGGGCATTATCGATGATATAGTATCGTACCGCGATATGCGTACGGTCAAGGTGATGGACGAGGTATACTCCATCGTGCCCAAGCACGAGCTCTACTTTCGCACCGGAATTGCCGAGCATCCCTTCAATACCGTGTTCCAACTGTATGAGGATAAATTAAGCGGGCGACTTGACGGCGCGGAGAGTATGCTCTTCGTTCCGTGTTATCTCAATTACCTTTTGACGGGCAATGCGGTCAACGAATATACCTTTGCATCCACTACCGGGTTGTTGGATGTTAAGACACGGGATTGGGATCTTGAGCTTATCGACCGCTTGGGTCTGCCGCGCCGATTGTTCGGCACACTCGGTCATCCGGGTGACACCGTCGGTATGCTGAAGCGTGAGATCGCGGGCTTTTCCTGCCCGGTCGTGCTTCCCGCGTGTCACGATACAGCAAGTGCCGTGGCAGCAGTGCCCGATGGGAGCAGACTTTGGATATCAAGCGGAACGTGGTCGTTAATAGGGGTTGAGGCGGAATCTCCGTACCTTACGCTTGACGCGGAGGCCGCGGGCTTTACCAACGAGGGCGGACTTGACGGTAAGTTGAGATTTCTCCGCAATATTATGGGGCTGTGGATAGTCCAGTCGATAAAGAAGGAGCTTGGCGGAGAATATACATACGAGCGCCTTATGGAGCTTGCCGATATGAGCGACTATTGTGGGATGCTTCGCGTCGACGACGACCGTTTGCTTTCACCTCAAAGTATGATAGATGCCGTTGCCGCGGTCTTGCGCGAATCGAAACAGCCGGAGCTCGAGAGCGTCGGTGCTATGATGAAAGCCGTATATCGCGGTTTGGCGGCGAGCTATGCCGACGCTATTAAGGCGATCGAAGGGATTACGGGTGAGCATTTTGATACCGTTGCCGTCATCGGAGGCGGTAGTCGCGACCGTTATCTCAACCGACTTACACAGGAATACTCCGGGCGTTCGGTAACCGTCGGGTCACCGGAGGCTACCGCGCTCGGCAATATTCTCGTTCAGATGAGGTCTGACACATCCGAGAATTGAAATAATTAAGGAGGATAATTAACAATGAGTGAAAAGAAATGGGTCGCCGGCTGGGGAGCCGCGACCTCGTATACCGCATTGAATCATGCGGATTATTTTAAGGATCAGACGTTCCGTGACGTAATATTCCCGACTATGGACGGTCAAAAGATCAGATTGCATTTTTCCAACCGTTACGGTACCGAGAATGCCACTATCTCCAAGGTGTCGGTGGCAGCTTCGCGCGGAACTCACAGGATCGACGTTGAAACGTCGGTGCCCGTGACGTTTAACGGCGGACAGCCTTCATTAACGATGTCCCCCGGCGGCGAATACGTCAGTGATGAGGTCGATTTTGGCGTTAAGGCGGGCGAAGCGTTTACGGTCAGTATGTATTTCGGGCAGCTTACCGAGCTTCGTACGGGGCACTCCAACAACGGTCCCTACATAAAAAAGTATTACGCTAAGGGCGATTGGACCGGGGCGGAGGAGATCCCGCTTGAGGTCCTTGGGGAGAACGGTCCGTACGTTTTTCTGCATACTGTTGATTTTTTGACCGAGGATGATTGCAAGGCTATCATCGCCTTTGGGGATTCGATAACGGCACAGCCTTGGCCCGATTGTCTTGCGCATCGGATCTATGACGCGGGAATAAGGAACCGTGCGGTTATCCGAAAGGGAATAGGCGGAAACCGTATTCTGCGCGATTATAAATGGCGTATAAAGAAAAATTGGGGCGAGGCGGGGATCAAGAGATTCGAGCGTGACGTAACGAGCGTAAGCGGCGCAGACCGTGTGTTCGTTCTGCACGGAATAAACGATATGCTTCACCCCGTGGAGGGGAGCGAAATTTGCCCCTTGTCCGAGCTCCCGACTGCGGAGGAGATCATAGAAGGACTTAAGACCTACGTCGAGATAGCTCATCGGCACGGTATGAAGATATATCTCGCCACAGTGCTACCGTGTCCGCGTATAGTCGGAGTGCCCGGTGAGCGCGGCGAGATGCGTTTGAAGGTCAATGAGTGGATCAGGACGAATACCTTGGCTGACGGATATATTGACTTTGAGCAGGCTGTCATAATGCCCGGTACGTTGCACGAAATGCGCCCGGAGTACGACAGCGGCGATCATCTGCATCCCTCACTTGCCGGAGCGCAGCGCTTGGCGGAATCTATTCCGGAGGAGCTTAT
>CAYWVC010000022.1:0-21262 GCA_964461635.1 uncultured Lachnospiraceae bacterium | reverse complement strand
CGCGAAAAAGGTGTTGATTTATCCGCCGAGCCGTGATATAATAGCGTTAACGGTCACGGCGGCGCAAGGCGCTCCAAACGGAGGTTCTGCATTTTGGGAAACGGAAGAAAAGTCAACGTATTCAACAGATTTATAATATTACTGAACCTCGGTGCGGTGGCGTTCGAGGTGATCAACTATATGACGGCAAAGTCACTGTTCACCGAAACGTCCAAGATCAAAAGCTTTAGCGAGACCGAAACGTCAACCACACTGATGATCTTGATCGCACTCTTCGGTGCCTCGTTTACCGTTCAGCTCTGCTCTGCAAAGCTCCCGGGGCTCGCGATCGCGTTTGCCGCCCTGCCCTTCAGGTATTCCTTTTACGTTCTCGCCGAGCAAAATATTATCAAGTACAACCCCGCGCTGTCGCTTTTATTCGGTGCCCTTTGTCTTGCCGGAGCTGCCGCGATCTTCTTCCGCGTTGAGCTCAACGGCGAGCTGAGACACTCCTGGCGGTCGATGCGGGCATCGGTTGCCTCGCTGATCTGCAGTGCACTTGCCCTGACAGTAATTATCCTTTCCGAAAAGCTCGTCCCCGCCGAACAGCTCTATCTGACCGATTCGGCGATCAATATCTTTGCCTGCACCGCGATCCTTGAGGGTTTTACCGCGCTGATCCTGTGCTTTAACGGAAGAAAACGCGACGAGCTCTGCCGCGTGCGCCACGTAGTAACGGCGGCGGTCGCAGTGGTCTTGCCCACCGTGCTTTGGGCGACAAGGCTTTGATGACGCAATAATAACGAATTTCGGGAGCTTCACCGTGTGAAGTTCCCGAAATATTTATCCTCATTTTACGAAAACACCCGCAGATCGCCGTTGAAAACTATAATAAAGATCGCAACTCCCGCGGCAATAACGGCAACGCCGGCTACGATCACAACGATCTCCTTAACCCCGAAGCGATAGGTCGGGGCATCCTCACTCGCGGGCACGGCTCCCGTTTTTCGCAAGGCAATCGCCAGCGGCTTGTAAAGCATCAGTACAAGTGCCGCATTGACGATATATTTCACTAAATTAAAAGGCAACAAAAGCGGAAGGATCATTCCAGCGACCTTCTGCACGGACATACCCGTATAAATGGGCGTTATCAGAAGGTTCATGGCGAGCATCGCCCCCGTCGTAAGCACGACCGAAGCCACCATACCGACTATCGACCCCGCAAACGTTTTACGCAGCTTTGGTACGTAGTGATAAACGAGGCTTGCCACCGCCGCGAAAAGCGAGCTGGAAATGAAATTCATAATAAAGCCCCATATCCCGGTCGAGCTGACCGTAACGAGCTCAAGAAACGACACAACGAGTGACACAGCCACCCCCGCGATCGGACCGTAGATCAGCGAAGCGACCGTTATGATCGCATCCTTCGTGTCAAAGGACAAAAATCCGCCGATGCCCCCGATCTTGATCACAAAGAGGCTGGCAAACGCCAACGCCGCAAATACTGCAAGGAATACGTACCGTCTGAAATCAAATTTCTTCTTCATAGCTATATTTCGGGTGCCGGATAAGTACCCTCCGGTACCCCGCCCGACGTTTTCCGCGTCAAGCTCTTCTCCCAATCAATTATTTTGGAAGATAAAAAAAGTCCCCTTTCGGGGAACAGGTTCTATCTTTTCTCATCCGGACTTTACCGTCGGCACAGGAATCGCACCTGTTCGGCGCCTCTCGGCGTTAGCGGGCTTTACCGCCGGTATGGAATTTCACCAATCCCCAAAGATCTTTGATCTTTTTTCGTTTTTATGCCCGTACAGGGACAGTCGCACAGCAACTGTCCCTGTACTTTACAGATCACTTAAGATATTACAATCAGTTAAGGATCTTGGAAACAACGCCGGAACCGACGGTTCTGCCGCCCTCACGGATAGCGAAGCGGAGACCCTCCTCCATAGCGACGGGAGTGATAAGTTCAACCGTCATATCTACGTTGTCACCGGGACGGCACATATCGACTTCTGCGGGGAGCTCGATGGTACCGGTAACGTCGGTGGTTCTGAAGTAGAACTGAGGTCTGTATCCGGTTACGAACGGCTTCTTACGGCCGCCTTCCTTCTCGGTCAGGCAGTATACGTGACCGACGAACTTGGTATGCGGATGAACGCTGCCCGGCTTGCAGAGGACCTGACCACGCTCGATGCCGTCCTTCGCAACGCCGCGAAGAAGAACACCGATGTTATCGCCTGCCTCAGCCTGCGGAAGGAGCTTATGGAACATCTCAACACCGGTAACGACCGATGCGGACTTCTCCTCGGAAAGGCCGACGATCTCAACAGCGTCGCCAACCTTAACGGTTCCACGCTCAACACGACCGGTAGCAACGGTTCCACGACCCGAGATCGAGAAAACGTCCTCAACGGGCATCAGGAAAGGAAGATCCGCCTGACGCTCAGGGGTAGGAATATAGCTGTCAACAGCATCCATAAGCTCAAGGATCGGCTTGAACTCGGGAGCGCTGAGGTCGGTGCTGGAGGACTCAAGAGCCTCACGGGCAGAGCCGCGGATAACGGGAATGTCATCACCCGGGAAATCGTAGGAAGAAAGCAGGTCGCGAACTTCCATCTCAACGAGGTCAAGGATCTCGTCATCGTCAACAAGGTCGGTCTTGTTCATGAAAACGACAAGAGCAGGAACACCAACCTGACGGGCAAGCAGAACGTGCTCTCTCGTCTGTGCAAGAGGACCGTCGGTACCCGCAACAACAAGGATCGCGCCGTCCATCTGGGCAGCACCGGTGATCATGTTCTTAACGTAGTCAGCGTGTCCCGGGCAGTCAACGTGAGCATAGTGACGGTTTGCAGTCTCATACTCAACGTGTCTGGAGTTGATCGTGATACCACGAGCTCTCTCCTCGGGGCAGTTGTCGATCTGGCTGTAATCAAGGAACTCGGATCCGTTCATGATCGAGAGAACCTTCGTGATCGCAGCGGTAAGAGTGGTTTTACCATGGTCAACGTGACCAATGGTACCAATGTTTACATGGGGCTTTGTACGCTCAAACGTCTGTTTCGCCATTTGTAAAAATCCTCCGTATATTTTAATTTAATTTTTATCGCGATGCGACAATCTTTTCCTGGATCGACTTCGGCACTTCGGCGAAGTGATCGGGCTCCATAGAATAGTTGCCACGTCCCTGCGTCTTCGAACGCAGATCGGTAGCGTATCCGAACATTTCGGACAGCGGGACCATCGCGGTGATCTCCTGTGCACCCGTGATGGGCTCGATCGACTGGATCGCGCCGCGGCGGGAGTTGAAATCACCGATAACGTCGCCCATATAATCGTCCGGTACGACCGTAACGACCTTCATAATAGGCTCGGTGAGCACGGGATCCGCCTTCTTCATAGCATCCTTGAACGCCATAGAGCCGGCGATCTTGAACGCCATATCGGAGGAGTCGACCTCGTGATAAGAGCCGTCGTAAAGGGTGACCTTTACGTCAACGACGTTATAGCCGGCAAGCACGCCCGAGCGCATAGCACTCTGGATACCTGCATCGACTGCGGGGATAAATTCCTTCGGAATCGCACCGCCCGTGACGGCGTTGACGAACTCGTAGCCCTTGCCGGGCTCGGAGGGCTCGATCGTGAGCTTGACGTGTCCGTACTGACCGTGACCGCCCGACTGACGTGCAAACTTCGTTTCCTGGTCTGCCTTCTTGCGGATGGTCTCCTTATACGCGACCTGCGGTGCGCCGATGTTCGCCTCAACGTTGAACTCGCGGAGAAGTCTCTCAACGATGATCTCAAGGTGAAGCTCGCCCATTCCGGCGATTATCGTTTGACCGGTATCCTGATCGGTATAGGTTCTGAAGGTCGGGTCCTCCTCAGCCAGCTTCTGAAGTCCGACACCGAGCTTCTCCTGACCCGCACGGGTCTTCGGCTCGATGGCGACTCTGATAACCGGCTCGGGGAACTCCATCTGCTCAAGGATGATCGGGTTCGCTTCGTCGCAGAAGGTATCGCCCGTCGTGGTATTCTTGATACCTATAACGGCGGCGATATCACCGCTATACACCGCGTCGATATCCTTACGCTCGTTGGCGTGCATCTGAAGGATGCGTCCGAAGCGCTCGCGCGCTCCCTTGGTTGAGTTATATGCTGTTTCGCCCGCCTTGATCGATCCCGAATACACGCGGAAGAAGCAGAGTCTTCCGACGTAGGGGTCGGTCATTATCTTAAACGCGAGCGCCGAGAAGGGCGCTGCGTCGTCGGCAGGGCGCTCCTCCTCCGTTTCGGTGGACGGAACCTTACCGGATACGGGGGGGATATCAAGCGGCGAGGGAAGATACTCGACGATATTATCGAGCAGCTTCTGAACGCCCTTGTTACGATAGGACGTTCCGCACATAACGGGGACCATCGTGTTTGCGATCGTGGCCTTTCTGATAGCGGCGCGGATCTCCTCTGCGGTGATCTCTTCCTCGTTGCAGAACTTTTCGAAAAGAGCTTCGTCCGTCTCGGCAGTTGCCTCGATCATCTTGGCACGGTATTCGTTGGCAAGATCGACCATATCTTCCGGGATCGGCTCGACTCGCATATCTTTACCGAGCTCGTCGTAGTAGACGTCGGCCTCCATATTAACGAGATCGATGATGCCGCGGAAGGTATCTTCCGAGCCTATCGGCAACTGTACGGGAACGGGGTTGGTGTGAAGCCTCTCCTTCATCATGGTAAGCACACGGTAGAAGTTGGCTCCCATAATGTCCATTTTATTAACGTACGCCATTCTCGGTACGTTATACTTGTTTGCCTGTCTCCAGACAGTCTCCGACTGCGGCTCAACTCCGCCCTTGGCGCAGAAGACGCAAACGGCTCCGTCAAGTACACGAAGCGAACGCTCGACCTCGACGGTGAAGTCAACGTGTCCCGGCGTATCGATAATGTTTATACGGTGACCCCTCCAATAGCAGGTCGTGGCAGCCGACGTGATCGTAATACCGCGCTCCTGCTCCTCTTCCATCCAGTCCATCGTCGCGGCGCCCTCGTGGGTTTCGCCCAGCTTGTGCGTTTTTCCGGTGTAAAACAGGATTCGTTCGGTAGTCGTGGTCTTACCGGCGTCGATATGCGCCATTATACCGATATTTCGGGTCCGCTCAAGTGAATACTCCCTTGGCATAGCTTGCTTGTTCTCCTATTCTGCGGCAGATCAATAGCGATAGTGCGCGAACGCCTTGTTCGCTTCTGCCATCTTGTGTGTCTCTTCTTTTTTCTTAAATGCGCTGCCCATGCTGTTCTTGGCGTCGATTATCTCGGCGGCAAGTCTTTCCGACATAGTGCGCTCTCCGCGTTTTCTTGCGGCTGCGATCAGCCAGCGGAGTCCGAGTGTCTGACGGCGGTCGGCTCTGACTTCCATAGGAACTTGGTAAGTCGATCCTCCGACGCGGCGTGCTTTGACCTCAAGTACGGGCATAACGTTTTCAAACGCTGCCTGGAACACCTCAAGAGCGTTCTTGCCTTCTTTTTCCTCGACGGTACGGAATGCGTCGTAGACTATCTTCTGCGCAACTCCCTTTTTGCCGTCTTCCATCACGTTGTTGATCAGCTTTGTTACGAGCTTCGAATTATACAACGGATCGGGCAGTACGTCTCTCTTGGCTATTTTACCTCTTCTCGGCACTTTGCTTCCCTCCTTCATCAAATATTATGAAATCACAGGTACTCAAAAGCATTCTTCTGTCAGTGCCCGGCTTGTTCTGCTTAAACATTAAAGCTCAGCTTGAAAGGCGGGCTTGTCAGTGGTATGCTTATACCCTTTCGGCTCCGGATTATTTCTTCTTCTTGGGAGCCTTTGCGCCGTATTTTGAACGGCTCTGCAGACGGTTTGCGACGCCCTGTGCATCAAGCGTACCGCGGATAATGTGGTAACGTACACCAGGCAGGTCACGTACACGACCGCCCCTGATAAGAACGACCGAGTGCTCCTGCAGATTGTGTCCGATTCCCGGAATATACACCGTAGCCTCAAGACCGTTGGTAAGACGAACTCTCGCGATCTTACGAAGTGCGGAGTTAGGCTTCTTCGGGCTGGTCGTATACACTCTCGTGCAAACGCCTCTCTTCTGCGGCGAACTCAGGTCTGTCGGGGCATTTTCGAGTGAGTTGAAGCCCTTCTGAAGCACGGGGGCTTTGGACTTATAGACCTTCTCGCTTCTGCCTTGTCTGACAAGTTGGTTAAATGTCGGCATTGTTTTCCTCCTTTCAGCAATACTTTAATGTTTATACAGACGCAAGTCAAGCGGCTTGCGAAGCTGCCGTATCAATGGTTGTCCCAAAAATACATTTTATTATATCATTCCACCCGTATTTTGTCAAGTAGGCAGTGGAACGACTTGATTTTTTCTGCATTTTGCACAAATGGCAAGACGGCTTCATAAAATATTTACACAATTTTGGCGCATATAAACAAAACCGCCGAATTATCGGCTCTGTGCCGTCGCCGCGAAGCATCAGCTCCGCGGCGACGGCACGGTCGTCAACCCTTAAGCGGCTCAGACCGCGGGCGCACCGACGCCCTCGGTATCTACGACCGAGATATTCTTATAACGATCCATTCCGGTTCCGGCAGGGATCAGTTTACCGATTATGACGTTTTCCTTCAGACCGAGCAAATTATCGACCTTTCCGTGGATAGCCGCCTCGGTGAGGACCTTCGTAGTCTCCTGGAAGGACGCGGCAGAGAGGAAGGATTCGGTCTGCAACGCCGCCTTGGTAATACCGAGCAGCACGGGAGAGCCCTCTGCGACCGCAAGCTCGGCTCCGGTCTCATCGGTCTGTTCACCTGCGGCAAGGCGAGCCTCGACTGCGCAGTTCTGCTCCTCAAATTCGCCGAGGTCAACGGTCGCGCCCTCAAGCAGCTCGGTGCTGCCCGGGAAATCGACCTTCATCTTCCTCGTCATCTGACGGCAGATGATCTCGATATGCTTATCGTTAACGCGAACGTCCTGAGAACGGTAGACCTTCTGTACCTCTTTGATGAGGTATTCGTAAACCGCGTCAAGTCCGAGTATGCGCATAATGTCGGCGGGGGACTTGTTGCCCTCGGTAAGAGCCTGCCCCTTCTCGATATGATCGCCGTCGGTAATGGCGAGCCTCGTTCCGTAGGGGATCTGATACTTCTTGATCTCGCCGTCCTCGGTGTTGATCGTGACCTCGTAAACTCCGGCAACCTCGCCCGCGGCGATATAAGCGGTACCCGAGACCTCGCTCATAATAGCGGCCTTCTTCGGCGAACGAGCCTCAAAGAGCTCCTCAACACGGGGCAGACCCTGTGTAATATCCGAGCCGGCAACACCGCCCGAGTGGAAGGTTCTCATCGTAAGCTGAGTACCCGGCTCACCGATCGACTGCGCGGCGATAATACCGACCGCCTCACCGATGCTGACGGGTCTGGCAAACGCAAGGTCGTCGCCGTAGCAGTGTGCACAGATGCCGTGCTTGGCGTGACACTGAATAACCGAACGGATATACACCTTTCCGATGCCCGCTTCGGTGATCTTCGCTATGATCTCGTCATTGATCCTCGTATCGTCCTCGGCAATGACCTCGCCCGTTTTCGGATCGACGATAGCGCCCATCGTGTACCTTCCGCGGATACGGTCGGCAAGCGATTCAAGCGCCTTCGGTGCAAGCTCGATCTCCTTAAGCCCCGATGCGCGGAGCTGCTTCTCCATACCCGAGGTGATGAGCGTCAGTGCTCCGACGATAAGCTCTCCGGTGGCGGGATTCTTCACGTCGAAGGCGGAATAGTTGCCCGCAAGCTTCTCCGCCGAGGCAAGATCGAACGTCGAAGTCTCGCTGCGGTCGAATATTGCGTTGACCCACGCGCCCTTCTTGGTGTCGCACTTTTCCTCGCGGACGATAACATCCTGAGAAACGTCGACAAGACGTCTGGTCAGATATCCCGAGTCGGCGGTACGAAGAGCCGTATCCGACAGCGACTTACGCGAACCCTTTGCACCCATAAAGTACTCAAGTATATTAAGACCCTCACGGAAGTTCGATTTGATCGGTATTTCAAGGGTCTTACCGTTAGTCGCGAACATAAGTCCGCGCATACCGGCAAGTTGGTACATCTGCTTAACCGATCCACGCGCTCCGGAATCGGACATTATCTTAATAGGATTGTAGCGGTCGAATCTGTTAAGAAGCGCGGCGGTAACGTCCTTCGTCGTCTGTTCCCAGATCTTGATAACGCTGTTGTAGCGCTCGGTCTCGGACAGCTCGCCGCGGTTGAAGTGCTTCACGATCTTGCCGACCTTCTTCTCGGACTCGGCTATGATATCCTGCTTCTCGTCGGGGATGGTCATATCGTAGACCGAGATGGATATTGCCGCCTTGGTCGAATACTTATAGCCCATTTCCTTGATGGCGTCAAGTATCTCGGCAGTCGTTGCGGTATCGTAGTGCTTTGCGCACTTATCGACTATCTGGCTAAGCTCCTTCTTCGTGACCATAAAGGAGACCTCAAGCGCGAACTCGTTTCCGGGGATGCTGCGATCGACAAATCCGAGATCCTGCGGCAGAGGCTTGTTATAGATGAGTCTGCCGAGGGTGACGGCATTCGGTCCCGTCACAACGCGGCGCTCGCCGTTCTCGCCGGTCTCAACACCGATAAGAGCGGTGCGCTCCACCCCGTCGATCTTCTTCGTATATCTGACGGCGATCGGAGCGTGCAGACCGATCTGATGCTCCTCGTAAGCCATAACAGCCTCGTCAAAGTCGCGGAAGACGCGGCCCGTACCGGGCTCCTCCGGCTTGACGATGGTGAGGTAGTACGATCCGAGGATCATATCCTGCGTCGGTACGGTAACGGCATTACCGTCGACCGGCTTCAACAGGTTGTTGGCAGAGAGCATAAGGAACCTTGCCTCCGCCTGTGCCTCGGATGACAGGGGAACGTGGACCGGCATCTGGTCGCCGTCGAAGTCGGCGTTAAATGCGGTACATACCAACGGGTGGAGCTTTATCGCACGGCCCTCGACGAGCACGGGCTCAAACGCCTGAATAGAAAGTCTGTGAAGCGTCGGAGCACGGTTAAGAAGCACCGGGTGCTCCTTGATGACGTTTTCAAGCGCATCCCATACCGGGGGATTCTCGTATGCCTTCTCTATCTTCTTCTGCGCATCCTTGACGTTCGTCGCCTTCTGCATCTCCACAAGGCGCTTCACGACGAAGGGCTTGAAGAGCTCAAGCGCCATTTCCTTCGGCAGACCGCACTGATAGATCTTCAGCGACGGACCGACGACGATAACCGAACGTCCCGAATAGTCGACGCGCTTACCGAGCAGGTTCTGACGGAAGCGTCCCTGCTTACCGCGGAGCATCTCGGAGAGCGACTTGAGCGGGCGGTTCGACGGTCCGGTGACCGGCTTGCCGCGTCTTCCATTGTCAATGAGCGAGTCCACCGCCTCTTGAAGCATACGCTTCTCGTTGCGGATAACTATCTCGGGAGTTCTTATCTCAAGCAATTTCTTGAGTCTGTTGTTTCTGCTTATAACTCTGCGGTAGAGCTCGTTCAGGTCGGAGGACGCGAATCTTCCGCCGTCAAGCTGTACCATCGGACGTATGTCCGGGGGGATTACCGGAACGTTCTCAAGGATCATCCAATCAAGGTGATTTCCCGATTTTCTGAAGGCCTCGAAAACCTCCAACCTCTTAATATATCTGATCTTCTTCTGACCGGATGCGGCAAGCAGTCCCTGCTTCAGCTCGGTGACGGTACGCGCCACACCGACGCGGCAGAGAGACTCAAGCTCCTCGGCTTCGGCAGTCGAAAGAGTCTCGCCCGCGGCTTCCTTGTCCTTCTTAAGTGCTTCAAGCTCCAACCGTCTGGCAAACTCCTCATCGGTCAGTCCGACCGACTTGAGCAGTTCCTCGATAGACTCGGCGCCCATACCCGCACGGAAGCTCTGTCCGTACATCTCGCGCGCCTCGACGTACTGCTTTTCGGAGAGCACCGCACCCTTCTCAAGCGGAGTGTTACCCGGATCAAGCACAACGTTCTCGGCAAAATAGAGCACCTGCTCAAGCTGCTTCGGCGACATATCAAGCACCAATGCCATTCTGGAGGGAATAGCCTTGAAGTACCAAATATGCGACACCGGCGTTGCAAGCTCAATGTGACCCATTCTCTCGCGGCGGACCTTCTTCGTCGTAACGTCCACGCCGCACTTTTCGCACTTTATAACTTCCTTGCTGTGGGAATTTTTATATTTACCGCAGGCGCAGGCTCCGTCCTTCATCGGCCCGAAGATGCGCTCGCAGAACAGACCACCGACCTCGGGCTTAAGCGTGCGGTAATTGATGGTCTCGGGCTTCGTTACCTCGCCGTACGACCAGCTCTTGATCATATCCGAGGATGCCAGACCGATCTTTATTGAAGCAAATTCGTGATTTCCCATGATCAGTTTTCCTCCTTACTCGTTATCCGCATCGTCATCGGAGTAATCATCGTTTTCGAATACCTCGTCCTCTACGTACTCGGTATCCGTCTCGGGCTGACCGTTCTCGTCCTCGATCTGGAACGACTGACGGATCTCCGATTCGTCGTATTCGCCCTTGCCGTAAATGTCGTCGGCGGAGATGTCGCGACGCCCGCCGTACTGGGGAACGTCATCATCCTGACAGAGGGTGGAGAGCTGAACCTCCTCGCCGTTCTCGTCAAGCACCTTGATATCAAGCGCCAGCGACTGGAGCTCCTTCACAAGGACCTTGAAGGATTCGGGCACACCCGGCGTCGGGATATTCTGACCCTTGATTATCGCCTCGTACGCCTTACGACGGCCGTTGATATCGTCGGACTTGACCGTCAGGATCTCCTGAAGCGTGTAAGCCGCGCCGTACGCCTCAAGTGCCCAAACCTCCATCTCTCCGAAACGCTGTCCGCCGAACTGAGCCTTACCGCCGAGCGGCTGCTGAGTCACGAGAGAGTACGGACCGTTGGAGCGCGCGTGGATCTTATCGTCCACGAGGTGATGGAGCTTCAAATAGTACATTATTCCGACGGTAACGGGGTTATCGAAGGGCTCCCCGGTTCTGCCGTCGTAGATGATAGTCTTGCCGTCCACGATCTTGGTCTGAGAATAATCCACAGAATCGCAGAGCGTTCTGACCGTCGCGGCAAGCTTTTCGCACTCGGCAGCATCAAGGTCGTATGCGTGAGCGATCAGCGACGGTGCCGCCGCGACCTCTGTCCTGAACGCCTCAATTGCCGCCTCATCCGCAAAGCGGGAGGGATCGATCAGATCGGCAAGGATCTCGGTCGCCTCGGTCGCCGCGCTTATAACGAGCGACGACTTGGCGGGATCCTTACGGCTCTCGGAAAGGTATTTAATAAACGTCTCAAGCTTCTTAACGCTGTCGGAAACGGCGATAAAGGTATTGGTGCCGTCCTCGTTCGTGACGACCTTGAGCACCTCCTTACCGCGCACGTCGTCACCCGGACGGTAATCGCGGTAAATGCCCGCCATCTTAAGGCACTCCGAGATATCCTTCTCGGTCGCGCCGTCGAATACGGGGGTCATTACCTTCCAACCGAGCTTTCTCGCCGCAAGTCCGAGGTGGACCTCCAGCACCTGACCGATATTCATTCGGGAAGGAACGCCGAGCGGGTTCAGACAGATATCAAGCGGTGTGCCGTCGGGCAGGAAGGGCATATCCTCGGGCGCGAGGATGCGGGATACGACGCCCTTGTTACCGTGGCGTCCCGCCATCTTGTCTCCGACCGAGATCTTGCGCTTCTGCGCGATATATACTTTAACGACCTTGTTTACGTTTGCGGGGAGCTCATCGTGCTGTTCGCGAGAGAAAACGCGAACGTCAACGACGATACCCGATTCGCCGTGCGGCAGACGGAGCGAGGTATCGCGTACCTCCCTTGCCTTCTCACCGAATATGGCGCGAAGGAGCCTTTCCTCCGCCGTCAGCTCGGTCTCGCCCTTGGGCGTGATCTTACCGACGAGGATATCGCCGGCTCTGACCTCGGTTCCCTTCTTTACGATACCCTCCGAGTTAAGATCCTTCAGCGCGTCGTCGCCGACGTTCGGGATCTCACGCGTGATCTCCTCGGGCCCGAGCTTGGTATCCCGCGCCTCGTGGATATATTCCTCAACGTGGAGCGAGGTATAAACGTCGTCACGGACAAGTCTCTCATTAAGCAGAACAGCGTCCTCGTAGTTATATCCCTCCCACGTCATAAAGCCGATGAGAGCGTTTTTTCCGAGGGCTACCTCACCGTTGGAGGTCGCGGGACCGTCGGCTATGACCTGACCCGCCTCGACCGTATCTCCGCGGGAGACTATCGGGCGCTGATTGCAGCAGGTGCCCTGGTTCGTGCGCTTGAATTTAATGAGCTCGTAAACGTCCTTCTGACCGTTATCAAGCGCAACCACTATGCGGTTTGCTTCGACGCTCTCAACGGTTCCGGGATTCTTCGCAAGGATAACGACACCCGAGTCAACGGCTGCCTTATATTCCATACCCGTGCCGACGATAGGAGATTCGGTGACCATAAGCGGCACCGCCTGCTTCTGCATGTTTGCACCCATAAGTGCACGGGAGTTGTCGTCGTTCTCAAGGAAGGGTATCATCGCCGTCGCGACCGAGACCGCCATCTTCGGCGATACGTCCATATAGTCGACCTTGGCTTGATCGACCTCGATGATCTCCGCCTTATCACGGACGGTAACGCGCGGGCGGATGAAGAAGCCCTCGTCGTCCAGAGGCTCGTTTGCCTGCGCAACGACGTAATTATCCTCTACGTCGGCGGTCATATAGGTCACCTCGTCGGTAACGCGCGAGCGACCGTCGGGCAGATGCTCGACGCGGCGGTAGGGTGCCTCGATAAAGCCGTAATCGCTGATCTTCGCATAGGTCGAAAGGTAGGAGATAAGACCGATGTTCGGTCCTTCCGGCGTTTCTATCGGGCACATACGGCCGTAATGAGTATAGTGAACGTCACGAACGTCGAAGGATGCGCGGTCACGCGAAATACCGCCGGGACCGAGCGCGGACAGACGGCGCTTGTGAGTGAGCTCGGCAAGCGGGTTCGCCTGATCCATAAACTGCGAGAGCTGAGACGAGCCGAAGAATTCGCGGATCACCGTAGCCACCGGGCGGGTGTTGATAAGCGCCTGCGCCGTCAGCTTCTCGTTATCCTGCGTGGTCATCTTCTCCTTAATGATCTTTTCCATACGGGAGAATCCGATGCGCATCTGATTCTGGAGCTGCTCGCCGACCGAACGGATACGGCGGTTGCCGAGGTGGTCGATATCGTCGTAATTTCCTATCCCGTGAGTCAGGCAGAGCATATAGTTGACGGACGCAAGTATATCGTCCCTCGTCACGTGGAGCGGGCAGAGCTCGGCAATGCGTGCCGACGCCTCTTTCTTGAGTCCCTCGGCATCGTCGCCGTACTTCTCAAGCAGATCAAGCAGGACGGCAACGCGGGCCTTCTCGCGGACTCCGCAGTCCTTAAGATCGTAGCCGAGGATATACTCGGGCTCTATCGAATTGTTGGCAAACACCTTAACGCGGTCGCCGTTGTCAAGCTCAAGCGTGACCGAGTTGACGGCGGCGTGCTCTATCGCAAGCGCCGTCTCGTTCGTCAGCACGGTTCCCGCCTCACAGACAAGTTCACCGGTGACAGGGCTTATCGCATCCTCCGCAAGCTTTCTGCCCGCAATACGTGCGGCAAGTGCGACCTTTTTATCGAATTTGTAGCGTCCGACCGGAGCAATATCGTATCTCTTCGGGTCGAAGAAGAAGTTGTTTATGAGCTGAAGCGCGGTATCGACGAGCGGCGGCTCACCGGGACGGAGCTTCTTGTATATCTCCTTGAGCGATTCGATGCTCGCCAAGGAACGGTTGCGCTCGGCAATGCCCTCGCACTCATCCTTCTCAAACGTGGTCTTGAGCATCGGCTCCTCGCCGAATATGGCGTAAATATCATCGCGGTTCTCGGTGAGGAAATCGTACTTCTCGGCATCCGATCTGCCGACCTTGTCGTCCGAGCGGGTAACACCGTCCTTCGGGACTATCCCGAGCGCACGGATGAACATAGTTATCGGCATCTTACGGTTCTTGTCTATTCTGACGTAAATGACGCCGTTTATGTCGGTCTCGTATTCAAGCCACGCGCCGCGGTAAGGGATCACCTGCGCCGCATAGGTGCGTTTACCCGTTTTGTCGATATCCGAGGAATAGTACATTCCCGGCGACCTTATGATCTGCGAAACGATAACACGCTCCGCGCCGTTGATCACGAAGGTGCCGTTGTCGGTCATCAGCGGAAAATCGGCAAGGTAGACGAATGACTCGGTCACCTCACCGCTCGTCTTGTTAGTCAGACGAACGTTCACCCTCAGCGGGGCGGCGTAGTTAACGTCACGCTCCTTGCATTCCTCTACCGAATACTTCGGCTTGCTGTCAAGGGTATAGGAAAGAAACTCCACCGACAGATTCCCCGAATAATCGGTGATCGGGGACACGTCGTGAAGGACCTGATTCAGTCCCTCCTCGAGGAACCACTTGAAGGACTTCGTCTGTATCTCCACGAGGTTCGGGAGCTCCAGCGACGATCTCCGGGTACGCGAAAAGCTCATTCGCACATTTTTGCCAAGCTTTTGCTCTTGTACGTTGACCATTAATCTTATCACTCCATTCAATGTAGTTGGTGTGGCGGGCAGCTCACACCCCTTATGGCCGCTTGTAAATTCTTTGTAACTTTTGAGTAAAAGTTTTGAGATTTGGAATTTTTGCCATTTCAAAAAGGGCATATTTCGCATTATATTACAGCCTAAAATTTTACCACACAAAAGCAACTTTGTCAAGCGTGACAGCAAAAAAAGTTATATTTTTTGAAGTTTTTTCTTTGTAAAAGGAAAAAAGAAAAAGAAAATCGGGAAAATTTCGCGTCAACCCCTTGCAATCCGAAGGAAAATATGGTATGATATCTAACCGTATGGACAGACGTTCGGGCGCACCCTCTCAGGCGTCGGAGCGTGACACAGACACAAGATCTTTCGGGGGAGGTGAAAATTTTGCCGAATATCAAATCAGCGAAAAAGCGCGTAAAGGTCATCAAGACCAAGACCCTGCGCAACAAGATGTTCCGCTCGGAGCTCAAGACCGTAATCAAGAAGTTTGAAGCAGCGGTCGGCACCGGTGACAAGGTCAAGGCGACCGAGGCTTACGCCGCAGCCGTCAAGAAGCTCGACCAGGCAGCCGCGCACGGTATCATTCACAAGAACAACGCCGCGCACAAGAAGAGCCACATCACAAAGAAGCTCAACGCAATGCAGTAATCACTCGGCACGGATAACCCACCGTGCAACATAAAAGCCGTCCGCGGTATCTCCGCGGACGGCTTTTACGCCTTATATACTATTCATAATGTACGGATCGGCTCCCTTTTCCGCCCCAAAGCGGCGCCGAAAATGCGTTTTTTTCAAAAAAACAGTCAAAACATATTGCATTCGGGGTCAATATCTGCTACAATAACAATTAGTCTGCTCCGCACACGGCGGGGCAAAAACATCTTTTTTGCGAGGTATTTATGCGGAATGGAAAAGAAGCTTATCGAGCTGAAGAACATCAGCAAGTCTTTTGACGGCGAGGCGGTGCTGCGCGGCATCGACCTCGATATTCACGACAGTGAGTTCGTTACTCTGCTCGGACCCTCGGGTTGCGGCAAAACAACGACCTTGCGGATCATCGGCGGCTTTGAGACGCCGGATGAGGGCGATGTAATATTTGACGGCACGCAGATCAACGACGTGCCGCCCTACAAGCGCAGAGTAAACACCGTATTTCAGCGGTATGCGCTTTTCCCGCACCTTAACGTATACGACAATATCGCATTCGGGCTGAAGCTCAAGCGACCGAAGCTGTCGAAAACGGAGATCGCCGAAAAGGTAGAGGCAATGCTCTCACTCGTCAACCTCAAGGGCTTTGAGCGTCGGCACGTCACTACTCTCTCGGGCGGTCAGCAGCAAAGGGTCGCGATCGCGCGCGCCCTTGTAAACGAGCCCGAGGTCCTGCTGCTCGACGAGCCGCTCGGCGCGCTTGATCTGAAGCTGCGCAAGGATATGCAAAAGGAGCTCAAGAGCATACAGAAGCGCACCGGGATCACCTTCATCTACGTCACGCACGATCAGGAGGAAGCCCTTACGATGTCGGACACCGTCGTCGTTATGGCAGACGGCAGGATACAGCAGATCGGCTCCCCGACCGACGTTTACAACGAGCCGCAGAACGCCTTCGTTGCCGACTTTATAGGCGAGAGCAACATACTTGACGGCGTGATGCTTGCCGACCGATCGGTCAAATTTGCCGGGCATACCTTCGTCTGCCTTGACAGTGGCTTTGCCCCGAACGAGCCGGTCGACGTTGTCATCCGCCCCGAGGACGTCGACGTTGTCCCCACCGAGCGCGGAATGCTCACCGGAAAGGTGACCTCCGTCACCTTCAAGGGCGATTATTACGAGATCATAATCGACGTCAAGGGCTTCAAGTGGATGCTTGAGACCTCCGACTTCGTTGCCGAGGGAAGCGTCATAGGGCTTGAGATCGTCCCCGATGCCATTCACGTTATGAAAAAATCCGAATATTCGGGTAAGTTCGGCGATTACTCCACATACAGCGAGGAAGCCGAGCACCTGTCCGACATAGTGTCGGAATCGGAAGCCGAGGCGGAAATCGCCGACGCCGAAGCCGACGTGTGATCGGAGGTGCCGAATGAACCGTACCGATATGCGCAAAAAACGGCGGCATAACGGAATGCTCGCCGCCTTTCTTGAGGCTCCTCACGCGGTCTGGACCGTGCTCTTCACCGTCGTGCCTCTGCTCTTCGTGGTCTACTACGCCTTCACCGACCGCTCGGGGAGCTTCACGTTCTCCAACGTTGCGGGCGTTTTCACCGCCGACCGACTCCTGATCCTTTGGCGCTCGGTCAAGCTTGCACTGATCGCCACCGCGATCTGCATACTGATCGGCTATCCGACGGCGTATTTTATATCGAAAGCCAAGCCGAGGACCCAAAAGCTCCTCATCCTGCTCATAATGCTCCCGATGTGGATGAACTTCCTTATCCGCACCTATGCGTGGATGGTAATACTTCAGAACAAGGGAATAATCAATTCGATCCTCGGATTGATCGGCTTGGGACCGTTCAAGATGATCAATACCGAGGGGGCTGTCGTAGTGGGTATGGTATACGACTTTCTGCCCTATATGATCCTTCCGATCTACTCGGTAATGACCAAGCTTGACGTGCGGCTGATAGAGGCCGCGTCCGACCTCGGGTGTAACGGCTTTCGTGTGCTGACGAAGGTCATCATACCGCACAGCCTGCCCGGTGTGTTCTCGGGGATCACGATGGTGCTCGTGCCCTCCATCTCCACCTTCTACATCTCGCAGAAGCTCGGCGGCGGACAATTCTACCTCATCGGCGACCTGATAGAGGAGCAGTATAACGCCAACAACCTTAATATGGCGGCGGCAATATCGCTCGTGCTTATGGTAATAATCCTCGTCAGTATGGCGATACTCAATCGCTTCAGCGACGACAGCGAGGGGGGATTTATGCCGTGAAAGGACGCAGATATTCTCATAAAAACGGCTTTGCCGGCATCCTTTGTCTCGTGCTCGTCTTTATCTTCCTCTTTGCCCCGATCGCCGTGCTGATATACTTCAGCTTCAACGCGGGCAAGAGCACGACCGTTATGTCCGGATTTTCCTTCCGGTGGTACATTGAGCTCTTCAAGGATGAGATCACCCTGACGGCGCTGAAGAACACGGTCATCCTTGCCGTCGTGTCAACGGTCATATCGACCGTTATGGGAACGGCGGCGGCATACGGCCTCAGCCGTATGCGCAGAAAGTATCTGCGTTCGCTCATACTCAATGCCACAAACATCCCGATGATGAACCCCGATATAATCACCGGCATATCGCTGATGCTTATGTTCGTCTTCGTCGGAGGACTCCTCGGGCTTGACCCGAAGCTCAATTTTTACACACTCCTGATCGCTCACGTGACCTTCAGCCTCCCCTACGTCGTTCTGTCGGTCCTGCCGAAGTTCAGACAAATGGACAAGTCCCTGCCCGAGGCGGCGCTCGACCTCGGTTGTACCCCCGTTCAATCATTCTTCAAGGTGGAGCTGCCCGAGATCCTGCCCGGTGTGTTCACCGGCGCGATAATGGCGTTCACACTGTCGCTTGACGACTTCGTGATCAGCTATTTTACGAAGGGCAGCGACTTCCAGACACTTCCGATACTCATATACAGTATGACGAAGAAGACGGTCACGCCGAAGATCTACGCTCTCGCGACCATAATATTCTTCACAATACTCCTGATGCTCATCCTCTCCAATATCGTCAGCGCAAAGGACGAGCGCAGGCACGTAAACAAGATCAAAAAATCGAAAAGGAGATCCGACTGAATTGAAAAAGAGAATTATAGCGATCATACTCGTAGCGGCGCTCACCCTGCCCGCGCTGTTTGCCCTCACCTCCTGCGGAAACAACTACGACAGCGTGCTCTACGTATACAATTGGGGCGAATATATGTCGCTCGGTGCCGACGGTACGCTCGACGTGACGAAGGAATTTGAGACCTACTATTACGAGACCTACGGCGAGCGGGTAAAGGTTAATTACGATACCTACCCGTCCAACGAGGACCTTCGCGCCAAGCTTCAATCGGGGGCGATAAACGTCGACGTGATCATCCCCTCCGACTATATGATCGAATACTTCATACAAAACGATATGCTTGAAAAGCTCGATTATTCGAATATCCCGCTTTTTGAGACGTCCATTGACGAGAGCTTCCGCAACCTTTATTACGATCCCGCCAACGAATATACCGTTCCCTACTCCTACGGAATGGTGGGCGTGATATACGACGCCAACGTCGTATCCGAGGCGGATGCCGCGGCAAAGGACTGGAGCCTGCTGTGGAATTCCAATTACCGTGAAAAGGTCATTCAGTTCAACAATTCGCGCGATGCCTTCGGCACCGCTATGTACAAGCTCGGTATAGACGTAAACACCACCGATAAAGCCGAATGGGACCGCGCCGCCGCCGAGCTCAAAGCGCAATTCAACGCTACCTCCTGCTGCTACTATATGGATGAAATATACAATATGATGGAAAGCGGCGAGATGGCGGTCGGCGCATACTACGCCGGCGACTACTTCACGATGAGGGATGAGCAGGCCGACGACGTTGACCTTCGCTTCTACTATCCCGAGGCGACCAACCTCTACGTTGACGCTATGTGCATTCCGAAGGGCGCAAAGAATAAGCTCGTTGCCGAGCGCTTCATCAACTTTATGCTGACCGAAAAGGCGGCGGTCGCCAACGCCGAGACGACCTACTATGCCTCCCCGAACCGTACGGTGTACGAGAACGCCGGATATAAGGAATTTCTCGGCGATGCCTACGACGTGCTCTATCCGAAGGACTTCGATTTCTTCGCGACATATGAGCGCTACGCCTTCCGCAACCTCAGCACCGATCTGCTCGACTATATGTCAAAAAAGTGGGAAGAGGTCAAGACCCACTGACACCCTTTACAGGCGAAAAATCATAAAAGCAGGTGACATTTGAATGAAAAGACGAATTGCCAACAGCGTGTTGGCGGCATTATTGCTCATTGTCCTCGCAACCGTTCTGATATTGCTCGGGGTCGGAACGATCGACCGTGATACAGTCTTCTTCGACGGTTGGTGGACGGTCTTCATCATCGTTCCCATACTGTTCGGACTCGTAAACGATATCTTCTCCCAAAATATTCTCGGGATCGTCAACTCGATAATATTTACGGGGGACCTTATCTTCTTCTTCGTAGCCCGATTCGTTTTCAAGCTCCCTTCCCCGACCGTGCTGTATATCTTCGCCGGGATATTGCTCGCCAATATCGCGATACGGGTCATATTCTCCCCGTTCGTCAAGCGCAAGAAGATACAGGACACCGACCCGGAATTTGAGCGCGTGAGCTACGGCGGCGAAAATAATATAGACGTTAAGTTCGCCTCCAAGAACGTCGATTTCGGCAATCGCGAATTTGACGGAGTGTCGGTCAACGCAGCCTTCGGAGCCGCAAAGCTCGACCTTCGCAATGCAACGGTAAGGGACGGCGCACAAATCGCCCTCTCCGTCTCGTTTGCGGGCGTGGAGATCCTGCTTCCGCCGGGCGTGAACGTCGAAGATCACTGCAGCACCTCGCTTGGAGGCGTCAGCATAGCGGCTGATCTTGAGCACGTAAACGCCGGACAGCCCACCGTAAGGCTGACCGGGAGCTGCTCCTTCGGCGGAATAGATGTAAAATGAACAGTAAAGCTTAAGCACCGGGCGGACACGGGGAGCTTGCCGAGAAATATCGGTACTCTCCGGCGATCCGCCCGAAGCTTACGAAAAAATCTTGTGCCGCCAAGCGGCGAAACGGAGGTCAATATGAAAATTGCCGTCATCTTCTCCACTCGGTCCGGCACCGCACGTGAATGTGCCGAGCGGTTCGCTGCCTGCCTCCATAGGCACGAGGTGACGTTAATCGAGCTCGGGCAGGATAAGCTTCCACCGCTCGCAGACTTCGATGCCTTGCTGGTCGGCGGACCGATAAGGTTTGACAAGCTTGACCGCCGCCTTCGCACCTTTTTAAGCGAGCATCGCGACGAGCTCGCCGAGCACTGCGTCGGCTATTTCATCTGCTGTGCTTTTGCAGACCTTGCCGACGAGTACCTTGAGCGCAACGTCCCCGAACCGTTGCGTGACACAGCGGTGTTTGCCAGGAGCTTTGGCGGCGAGCTCAACCCGGCAAAGCAGAAAAACGTCTTCGCCAAGCTCGCAGTGCGTGCAATGATCAACGACATTGAGGAGAACGGTGACTCTGACGACGAGACCGAGGCGCGCGTAATGCCGAGCATCCTGCCCGAGGAGATCGCCAATGCCGCCGAAAAGCTGATAAAAGCCGCCGCCTCACGCTGAGACCGTGAGCTATCGGTCTGCCGATACCCCCGCAAGAAACTATGATTTTCGGCAATCTTTCACAAAGTTAAGATATTTCATTTGTGCGTCTTGACGAAAGAAAATGCTTGACAAAAAAGCAATAATGTGATATTATATTACAGTACGTCACGACCCATTAGCTCAGGCGGTAGAGCACTTGACTTTTAATCAAGGTGTCCGGGGTTCGATTCCCCGATGGGTCACCAAGCG
>CAYWVC010000021.1:0-22925 GCA_964461635.1 uncultured Lachnospiraceae bacterium | reverse complement strand
GGAGGGCTCCGCGCCCTCCACTGCGCCGCCTTTTAAAAAAGGCGGGCGAAAACTTGCCGGCGGGCTAAGGGTGAAGCTCGCTGAAAGGCTTGACCGAAACTTACTGACGGGTTAACGGGTGAAGCTCGTTGAAAGGCTTGACCGAAACTTACTGACGGGCTAAGGGTGAAGCTCGCTGAAAGGCTTGATCGAAACTTACTGACGGGCTAAGGGTGAAGCTCGCTGAAGGGCTTGACCGAAACCTGTCGGTGGGCTAAGGGCGAAGTCCTTTTACGGAACTATGATCGGTTATCGGCAATCTGCGACACGGTGAAATGCAGCTTCGTATGCTCGGCAACGACACCGTGGACCTCGGTGTAATAGTCGACGAACAGCGTGCCGCCCTCCTCGGACAAGCGATTCTTTACCGTCTCGGTGCGTATGCAGAACTCAAACGGAGCATATGGTGTGCGGTATATGCAAAGATGGCGCTTGCCCTGCTCGAACACGAGCGCCGAGCTTACGGTGCCCTTGCGTATCAGTGTGACGAGCCCTCGGTTACTCTCGTCAAATACTAACGCGGAGGATGCCTCGTCAACTCCCTCGAATATCTCGCGATCCTCGTAGTCTACCGTGATCCTGCCGTCGGATGCCGTTAAGTACGCTTCGGTGGTGAATTCGATGCGGTCGGTTGAAACGTCCGAAAGGTCAAGCTCCTTGCCCGGAACGGATGCGGCGATCGCCTCCGAGCTGTCCCGGCATTCCGATATGAGCTTGAGTCTCATCGGCTTTGCTCCCGCGTGTTCACTATATCTTTTTCCCATTTTCTCTCGCCCCCGTTAAACGTAATACGACTATTATATGACGGTTCCGGCGAAATGTCAACCGTTGTGCGTGCGTGGGATCATACGAAAAAATTTGCCGTGCGGCAAGCTAATTTCACTGTTGCCCTTTACTTTTTTCGTTTTATATGATAAAATAAGCTGATAATATATACGGTGGAGGTAATACCGTGACAGACAGAGAAAGATTTATAAGCATATGGACGACCGAGGTCAAGCGCGAGGGAGCCGACGCGCTGATCAAGTGGCTTTGCTCCTCGTCAAGCGACTTCTTCACCGCTCCCGCAAGCACCCGCTTTCACGGATCGGTGCGCGGGGGTCTGTGCGCGCACTCGCTCAACGTTTACGACTGCCTTTGCGACTATATGAAGCATTCGGATATGGGAAAGGCCTTGAGAGATCGCAACGGGGAGGCTTATACGGGCGAGAGCCTTGCCATCGCGGCGCTTTTGCACGACCTTTGCAAGGTCAATTTCTACAAGGAGACTACGCGGAACGTCAAGAAGAACGGTGTGTGGGAGACCGTGCCGTATTACTCGATAGAGGACGATCTGCCCTACGGTCACGGTGAAAAATCGGTTTATATAATCAGCGGATTTATGAAGCTGACCCGTGACGAGGCTTTCGCGATAAGATATCATATGGGCTTTTCGACGGGAGCTCCCGAGGAGCGCGGGAACATAGGCAAGGCGCTTGAGCTCTATCCCTTGGCGTACGCGCTCTGCATATCCGATATGGCGGCGTCCTACTTCAAGGAGGGCAGTCCGGTGGAGTCGCAGACGTGATGACCGACCGTGAGCTTTGCAACGCGGCGATGCGGGCTATGACCCGCGCGTACGCGCCGTATTCGGATTTTTTCGTCGGTGCGGCTTTGCTTGCGGCCGACGGGTCGCTTTACCTCGGCTGTAACGTGGAGAACGCGTCGTTTTCGGCAACCTGCTGTGCCGAGCGCACCGCACTCTTTGCGGCGGTCGCCGACGGAAAGCGTGAATTTGAGGCTATCGCGATCGCCGGAGGGCACCGCGGCAGGGTAAGCGAGGCTTGCTATCCCTGCGGAGTCTGCCGTCAGGCGCTTTCGGAATTTTGCTCGCCCGACTTTCGCGTTCTGCTCGTGACCGGGGACGGATACGAGTCGCACACCCTCGGCGAGCTGCTCCCGGGCTTCTTCACCAATCTCGGCGGGGGTGCCGGGGAGTGAGTCCGCAGAGCAAGGGCCCCGCGATCGCGGCGATCGTCGGACCGACCGCAAGCGGGAAAACGGCACTTGCCGTTAAAGTCGCGCGGCTCTGCGGCGGCGAGATCGTTTGCCTTGATTCAATGCAGATATATGCGGAGATGGCGATAGGGACGGCTCTGCCCGATGACGGTGAGCGCGGCGGTGTTCCGCATCATCTGTTCGGCTCGGTGGATCCGAGGGGGACGTTTTCCTCTGCCGATTACAATGCGGCGGCGGAAAAGGTCATCGCGGACGTCACGGGGCGGGGAAGGCTCCCGATCTTCGTCGGCGGCACGGGTCTGTACCTTGACAGCCTCGTGCTCGGCTGCGGCGATTCAAGTGCCGCACCCGACGGTGCGTACCGCGAGGAGCTTCGGGAGCTTGCGTCGCAAAAAGGAGCCGACGCGCTCCACGCTATGCTCCGGGAGAAGGATCCCCGTGCGGCGGAGGCGATACACCCCAACAACGTTAAGCGTGTGATACGCGCGCTTGAGATCTGCCGCGCTTGCGGCACCAAGAGCGAATACGACCGCCGCTCACGCGGTGAGGCGAGGTATGACCTTCGCGCGGTGAGGCTTGATTTTGAGGATCGCTCGGTGCTCTACGGTCGAATAGATCACAGGGTCGACGTTATGCTCGGCAGTGGGCTTGTTGACGAGGCACGGCACCTGCTTGAAACAGGCGCTCTTGCCCCGGGAACGACCGCATCGCAGGCGATAGGATACAAGGAGCTCCTGCCGTATATACGCGGTGAGGAGAGCCTTCGGGACGCGGCGGAGCGGCTGAAGCGCGCCACGCGCCGCTATGCCAAGCGTCAGATAACTTGGTTTTCCCAAAGGGATGAATTCGTGTCGGTGAAAGCCGACCGATTGGACGAGCCCGAGGAGCTCGACCGCGTTGCCGCGTCGGTTGCGGAATTTTTTACGGGAGGTAAGGCGTAATGAAGCTGAAACCGAAAAAGATTATCGGCGTGCTGCTGCGCCCTGCCGTCGTCTGGACATTGCTCGGGGCGTTCTTCACGTTCTACCTTGCCGTACATCTGGTCAGGGATTTCTCTCCTACCGTTGATACGGCGGTGGCGGTCGAATACTCGTACGACTCGGTCGTGAGCGGGGAGGCGTACATACTCCGCAACGAGCAGCTCCTGACGACCTTGGGAACGGGTTATATAGATTACAAGCTTGAAAACGGGGAGTATGCGAAGGCGGGCGCGGTGATCGCGGTGCGCTACGGCACCCCGGATACCGAGGAGGTGCGGGCGATCTGCGACCGATTGGACGAGCTCAACGGGCGCATCGACTTTCTCGGGGAATATTCATACCGCCTCGGTGCGGGCGGCATATCGTCAACGCTTGCGTCGGTGGAGGAGGATTACACCGCATACACCGCGGCACTTTCCGTCGGCGATACGGCGACGGCGATGAAGTACGCCGATACCTTCGCCGGACGGCTCTTCACACTTGAGGAGAACGAGGGCAGGGAGGTTGACGAAAAGCTTGCCGCAACGAAGGCAGAGCTGACAGCACTCACGGCGGAGCGGGAGGAGCTGTACGCCCGCCTGTCGGTATATCCGAGCGAGACGGTGACGGCTCCGACTACCGGTAACTTTTTCCGCGGGACCGACGGGCTGGAGTACGTTTGTGCCGCGACGGAGGTGGAGTCGCTTACGCTATCCGAGCTCCTTGAGACGTCGGCGGCTGTTCCGTCGGCATCCTCCGATACCGCCATCGGCAGATTTATCGCCGATCCGACGTGGTATCTCGCCTTTCCGACGACAATGGTTGAGGCGGAGCGGCTTTCGGTCGGATCGTCTTACGAGGTCGCTTTTGCGGGGGCGAGCGACGGAACGCTCGATATGACCCTTGAACGGATAGTGAGCGAGGGCACGGATACCCGGGCAATGCTCGTGTTTTCGTCGGCGGCTATGCCGGAGGGCTTTGGCGTTGCGCGTCGGCGCAGCGTAACGGTGACGGTGCGGACTTACAGCGGCTACCGCGTCCCTGCGGCGGCGATAAGCACCGACCGGAACGGCACGGGAGTCTGGATCCTCTCGTCGGGCGTGGCAAGCAGACGGCAGGCGGAGGTCGTGCTCGACCTCGGAAGCTACTGTATCGTTGAGCCGGCTGTCGGCGACGGCGCGAAGGACCTTTTGCAGATCGCGAAGAACGATATCGTCCTCGTCACCGACGAAAAGCTTTACGAAGGGAAGTTGATCGATTGACCGAGCTTTCATACATCGACCGCAACGTGCGAAGGATAAGGGAGGAGATCGGCGAGGCGGCCGTAAGAGCGGGGAGGGATCCGTCGGAGATCACCCTTCTGGCGGCGATCAAGTACGCGTCGCCCGAGCAGATCTCGCGCCTGCGGCAATGCGGCGTTACGCTCGTCGGCGAGAACCGCGCGCAACAGCTCCTTTCACATTCGGCAGATCCGGGGCTCGACGGGCTTGAGGTGCACTTTATCGGCGGGCTTCAGCGTAACAAGGTAAAGAGCGTCGTCGGGCGGGTCTCGGTGATCGAATCGCTTGACAGTTTGTCTTTGGCTGCCGAGATTGACCGAAGATCGCGCGAGCTCGGTATTGTGACCGACGTGTTCTGCGAGATCAACAGCGGGGGCGAGGCGAGCAAGTCGGGGGTTCTGCCCGAAGAGGCAGCCGAGCTTTGCCTTTCGCTGACCGAATATTCCGCCGTCAGGTTGCGCGGATTTATGACTATGGCGCCTATTTGCGAAAAAAAAGAGGATTATAGAAAATATTTCTCGGAAACTTGTCGCGTTGCGCTTGACATTTGGCAAAAAAAATTACATAATATAGGAAAGCCCTTGCTCTCGATGGGGATGAGCAACAGCTTTCGTGAGGCAATAGCCGAGGGCGCCGATATCGTGAGGGTGGGGCGCGCGCTGTTTGCCGAAAATTAAGGTTGAAATTATATTACGGAGGACTTGATATGAAGTTTATGAGAAAAAAGGTCAGAGACGATAAGTACGATGACGGCTTTTACGACCCCGATTACTATCAGCAGAAGGATGATGCCTCGTTTGACGACGAGGACGTTTCCGAGTACACCGCGGCAGAGGATCCCGTGGCTCAGACGAGCGCGGCGGGAGGCGTGGCGTTCGGCGGGAACAATTCCGGTGTAGCGCTGAAGGTGGTCAAGCCCACCGGTTACAACGACGGACCCGAGATCGCCGACTACCTTGCCGGCGGCAGCACAGTGCTCCTGAACGTGGAGAACCTTGAGCTTTCGGCGACGAAGCGTCTGCTCGACTTCCTGCTCGGCGCGATCCACGTGCTCGGCGGATCTATGAAGATGGTGGCGAACGGCACCTTTGTGTTTGCACCGAGGAACGTGGGAGTTTCCGAGATCGACGGTGAAAACGGCACGGAGGAAGCCTCCGACGCCGAGTGATCTCCGACAAACTGTTCCGGTACTGAACGAAGGGGCAAGAGCCGATCGTTATACGGCGCCCGCACAACGCAGGCGCCGTGGTCTTTTTAAGGCAACACCGCACAATTCGCGGCTAACGCCTTTTTCGCTCGCTTGCTTGCATAAAATCCGTCATATTTTGCAAATTTCCTTCGCGTAGGGTTAAACTACGCGCGTGAAAATTTGTTTCATCTGACGAATTTTCTGACCGCGCAATTGAGCAAAAAGAATTGTGCGGTATTGCCTTAACCGTAACGCATCGAAATAAACGACATCTCTCTAAAAGGAGCTTAAATAATGGCAAAGGATTACACGAGCACGCTGAACCTCCCGAAAACGGAGTTCCCGATGCGTGCAAATCTCCCGCAAAGGGAGCCCGAGACGCTTGGGTATTGGGAGGAGCAGGAGCTTTACAGCGAGCTGCTTAAGGCTGCGGAGGGCAAGCCGAGCTTCGTCCTTCACGACGGTCCCCCCTTCTCCAACGGGAACCTTCATATGGGTCACGCGCTCAATAAAACGCTGAAGGATTTTATCAATAAGTCGAAAATAATGGAGGGGTACAGGGTACCCTTCGTCCCCGGCTGGGATAACCACGGTATGCCCATTGAATCGGCGATAATCAAGCAGAACAAGCTTGACCGCAAGAAGATGAGCATCCCCGAATTCCGCAACGCCTGCCGCGATTTTGCGCAGAACTTCGTTTGCCGTCAGCGCGATCAGTTCAAGCGGCTCGGCATCCTTGCCGATTGGGATCACCCGTACCTCACTATGGATCCCGCGTTTGAGGCGCGGGAGGTGAAGGTCTTCGGTGAGATGTTCCGTAAGGGCTATATCTATAAGGGTCTCAAGCCCGTTTATTGGTGCCCCCACGACGAGACTGCGCTTGCCGAGGCCGAGATCGAATATCAGACCGATAAGTGTACCTCCGTTTACGTAAAATTCAAGATAAGCGACGATAAGGGCAAGCTTGCTGGGATCTGCGAGCTCGACCGCACGTATTTTATCATCTGGACGACCACGCCGTGGACTCTGCCCGGTAACCTTGCGATAGCGCTCAACCCTGCGGAGGAGTACGTCGTTACCCGCGCATCGGACGGGAATTACTACGTAACCGCCGCGGCGCTTGCCGAGAAAACTCTCGCGGCGGGCGGACTTACCGCCGACGCGGTCGCAGCTACCCTGCGCGGCAGTGAATTCGAATATATGACCGCGGCGCATCCCTTCCTTGAGAGGGAGAGCCTTGTCGTAAATGCCGATTACGTTACGATGGACAGCGGTACGGGGTGCGTTCATATTGCCCCCGGCTTCGGTGCGGACGACTACCTTGTCGGACGTAAATACGGTATGGAGATCGTGGTGCCGGTGGACGATCGCGGCTATCAGACCGCGGACGCCGGAAAATTCGCCGGAATGTATTACGAGAAGTCCAATGCGGCGATCCTTGCCGATATGACCGAGAGCGGCGCTCTGCTTGCCTCCGAGGTCATCGAGCACGAATATCCGCACTGTTGGAGGTGCAAGCACCCGATAATCTTCCGCGCCACACCGCAGTGGTTCTGCTCGGTGGACGCGTTCAAGGCCGACGCCGTCAAGGCGTGCGAGCAGGTCGAGTGGATCCCCGCATGGGGCGGAGAGCGCATCACGCAGATGGTACGCGATCGCGCCGATTGGTGCATTTCGCGTCAGCGCCATTGGGGACTGCCCATTCCCGTATTTTACTGTGAGGATTGCGGCAAGCCCGTCTGTACGCCCGAGACGGTCGCCTCGGTCTCGGCACGCTTTGCCGAGGGGGGCTCTAACTGCTGGTACGAGCTTGAGGCATCCGAGCTCCTGCCGAAGGAATATACCTGCCCGCATTGCGGCGGTAAGCACTTCGTGAAGGAGACCGACACCCTTGACGGTTGGTTCGATTCGGGCTCAAGCCACTTCTCGGTGCTTGACGGCGATTCGGGTGAGACTCACCCCGCCGACCTGTATCTGGAGGGCGCGGATCAGTACCGCGGGTGGTTCCAGGCATCTCTCCTTACCGCAGTCGGAGCCAACGGCAACGGCGCACCGTACAAGACGGTGCTTACCCATGGTTGGACGGTCGACGGCGAGGGCAAGGCTATGCACAAATCTCTCGGGAACACCGTTTCGCCCGACGAGGTCGTTAAAAAATACGGAGCCGAGCTGGTAAGGCTTTGGGTTGCTTCCAGCGATTACCGCGTTGACGTAAGGGTCTCCGATCCCATATTCAAGCAGCTGTCCGAGACGTACAGAAAGATCAGGAATACGGCAAGGATCCTGCTTGCCAACCTCGGCGACTTCAATCCCGATACCGATCTTCTGCCGATCGGCGAGCTCTGCGAGATCGACAAATGGGCTCTTGCCCGTGTAAACGAGCTTGCGCAGACGGCGCGCGATGCGTACGACAGCTACGAGTTCCACGTGCTCTATCACGCGGTGAATAATTTCTGCACCACCGATATGTCAAAGCTCTATATAGATATCACGAAGGACAGGGTGTATACCGAGGCGACCGACGGCAAGCTCCGTCGCGCGGCTCAGACGGCTATGTGGCACGTCCTCTCGTCGCTGACCCGCATTATCGCGCCGATGATATCCTTCACGGCGGAGGAGATTTGGCGTGCTATGCCGCACCGTTCCTCCGATAATGTCAAGAGCGTGTTCCTAAATCCTCTGCCGACGTTTGATCCCGCGTGGAGCTTCCCCGAATTGGAGGCTCACTGGGACAAGCTGTTTGCGCTTCGCGACGACGTTATGAAGGCGCTTGAGCTTGCGCGAGCCGAGAAGAGGATCGGCAAGTCGCTTGATGCCGACGTGACCGTGTACGCCGAGGACGGGGAGAGCTTCAAGCTCCTTGAGAGCTTTGGCGAGGCAGAGCTGACGACGGTATTTATAGTCTCCAAGGTCACGGTCAGGAACGCCGCGGCAGAGGAGGGAGCCTTTACCGATACCGCATCGGGAATCGGAGTGCTCGTAACTCCCTCGACAGCCGAGAGGTGCGACCGCTGTTGGATGCACAGTGACGGTACCGTGACGGACGGCGAGGGGCACCTTTGCCCGCGCTGTGCCGCCGTCGTCGGGATCGGAAGCTGAGAGCCTTAACAATGTTCGTATTTTTCTGCATTATCGTTGCGTCGGTGATATTGGATCAGCTCTCGAAATGGCTTGCCGTCATCTTTCTTAAGGGCGGCGGCCGTGTCGGGGTGATCCCGTACGTGATTGGCTTTGCATATGCCGAGAACCGCGGCGCGGCGTGGGGAATGCTGGCGGACCGTCGGTGGATATTTATCCTTACCTCCACTCTTGCGATCGTGGGCGTGCTCGTGTATATGCTGTATAAGAGGCCGAAGGATAAGCTGCTCGTTACCTCGCTTTCGCTGATCGTCGGCGGGGGGATCGGGAATATGATCGACCGTATCGCGTACGGCTACGTTGTGGATTTTCTGGAATTCCGGTATAACGATATTCCGTTTGTGAAGTCACTCGGAATACCGGGCTTCCCGATATTCAACGTTGCCGATTCCTGCGTCTGCGTGGGAGCCGCTCTGCTTATGATTTACCTCGTCATTTCGACGTTTAAGGAACAAAAGAATGATAAAAAACGATCACCTGCAAGCAAAGAAGACTCTGACTCTGAGGGTAATGCCCGAAAAGGCGGAGACGAGACTTGATACGTTTGCGGCGGAGGCAGCGGGGATTACCCGCTCCGCCGCCGCAAAGCTTATATCCGAGCAAAATGTGCTCGTTAACGGGCGTGCGGCGGGAAAGAATCACCGTATGTCGGCGGGCGAGTGCGTTGAGATAGTTCTTCCGCCCCCTGTGGCGGATAAGGCGGAGGCGGAGGATATTCCGCTTGACGTGATATACGAGGACTCGGATATAATAGTAATAAATAAACCCGTCGGGATGGTCGTGCATCCCGCGGCAGGCAACCCCGACGGCACACTGGTGAACGCCCTCCTTTCGCATTGCGGGGACAGTCTGTCGGGGATCGGCGGCGTTTTTCGTCCCGGCATCGTGCACAGGATAGACAAGGACACGAGCGGGCTTATCGCCGTGGCTAAGAACGATGCGGCGCACCTTGCGCTCTCGGATCAGCTTAAGGACCACAGTATGTGCCGAACGTATCGCGCGATAGCCGTCGGCGGCTTTCGCGAGCCTTCGGGCACCGTTGACGCGCCGATCGGAAGAAATCCCTCCGACCGGAAGAAAATGGCGGTCCTGCACGGTCCCGAAAAGCGCGCGCGGGACGCAGTGACTCATTGGAGGGCAGACGGGGCGTTTCGCGGATTCACCCTTCTGACCTGCCGACTTGAGACGGGGCGAACACATCAGATAAGGGTGCATATGTCCTATATCGGGCACCCGCTGATGGGCGACCTTGTTTACGGCGGCGGGCATACACAATTTGAAAAGAGGCACGGAATAAAGAGTCAGATGCTTCACGCGGGCGAGCTTTCGCTCGTGCACCCGAGGACGGGGGAGAAAATGACCTTCCGTGCTCCGTTGCCCGCAAGGTTTGAAGAAATACTTGAGATACTGAGGAAAGATAATGATTGAGGGAAAATTCAAGGGGATTATGATAGTTTCGGATATCGACGGAACCTTTCTCGGCAAAGGCAGCCGCGTCGTTCCCGAAAACGTTGATGCGATAAACCGGTTCAAAGCCGAGGGCGGGCTCTTCACGCTTGCCTCCGGCAGGATGCATATAAACGCGGCGGCGGTCATTCCGGGGCTCAGCGGGCTGTTGAACGCCCCCGCTATTATGGCGAACGGCACCTATCTTTACGATTTTTCGCGCGGCGAGACCCTTGCGCACACCCCGATGGATAAGGCGCTGACCGCAGAGGTGCTTCGCCTTGTCAGGCGGGAATATCCGAATACCGGGATCAGGGTCTCGACCCTTGAGGGCTTTGTGACCGACAGCCTGAGCGGACTTATAAAGAAGGACCTTGAGAGCACCTATATAACCAACGTGACGGTGATCCCGTACGGGCAATGGAGCGACGACGGCTCGGAGTGGCTCAAGGTGGTGATACGCGACGATCCCGAGGTCCTTGACGGGATGCGGGCTATGCTTGAATCACGCTATCCGGATGCATTCGAATACAGTAAGAGCTCGCCGCGATTCTTCGAATTTCAGAGTGCGGGGTGTACGAAGGCAGCTATGCTCTCGTCGCTTAAGGCACTGACGGCGCGTGAGCTTGGCAGTGCGCCGCGGGTATATGCTTGCGGTGATTTTGAAAACGATATCGCGATGCTCGGGGCGGCGGACGTGGCGATATGCCCCGAAAACGCGCTCGATTGCGTGAAGGCGATCGCCGACGCCTGCCTTTGCCACTGCGACGACGGGCTTATCGCCGCGCTGATCGCGGAGATCGCCGAGGGCAAGCTGTGAAGACGCCCGAGATACTTGCCCCCGCCGGGGATATGCAAAAGCTGCGTGCCGCCCTGCGCTTCGGTGCCGACGCGGTCTATCTGGCGGGGAAGAACTTCGGAATGCGTGCCGCGTCCGACAATTTTTCGGATGACGAGCTCTCTGCGGCGTGCGAGCTTGTGCACGCGGCGGGTAAGCGGCTGTATCTGACGGTGAACGTTCTTCCGCACGGTGCGGAATATCCGGCGCTTCGGCGCTTTCTCTCATCGCTGAAGGGCATCGGGATCGACGCGATCATTGCCGCCGATCTCGGCGTGATCGCGACGGTGCGCGAGCTGTTGCCCGATATGCCGATACATATATCGACGCAGGCGAGCATCTGTTCCCCCGCGGCGGCAAGGGCTTACGCCGCGCTCGGTGCCTCCAGACTTGTTCTGGCGCGCGAGCTGACCCTGCCCGAGATCGCGGAGATACGTCGGAGCCTTACGCCCGAGGTGGATCTTGAGGCCTTCGTTCACGGCGCGATGTGCGTTTCGTACAGCGGGCGCTGTATGCTGTCGAATCAGCTTACCGGGCGGGATGCCAATCACGGAGCGTGCGCTCAGCCCTGCCGTTGGAGCTACACCTTGACCGAGGAAAAGCGCCCCGACCTTCCGATCCCGATCGAGGAGGATGCGCGCGGGACCTTCATTATGTCGTCAAAGGATATGTGTACGATAGACCTCGTGCCGCAAATGATCGAAGCGGGGATAGATTCCTTTAAGATAGAGGGCAGGGTGAAGTCGGCATACTACGCCGCCGTGGTCACCAATGCCTACCGCATCGCGGTCGACCGTTACTGCGCCGATCCCGACGGGTACGTTTTCGATCCGAGCCTTGCGTCGGAGCTTGAGAGCGTGTCCCACCGCGAGTATTGCCACGGCTTTTATCTGAACACCCCCGCCGAGAACGCGAACCTCTGTACGCGCAGCGGTTATATCCGCGACAAGGCGTTCCTTGCCTCGGCGATCGAGGCATCGGGTGAGTGCGGTCTGTGCCGATGCGAGCAGAAGAACAAATTTTCGCTCGGCGACCGTGTGGAGCTGCTGTCCCCCGGACGTACGGGAGTTGGCTTTACCGTGCGGGAGCTGTTCGATGCGAAGGGGAATCCCATCGTTTCGGTGCCGCATCCGGGAATGGAATTTTATATAAGGCTTCCCGTAAGTGCGTCGGAGGGCGACATCCTCCGTGCCGGAGAATAACGTAAACGTGAGTGCGAAAGGAGGGTGCGATAAAGCCGTGGAAAGATTTGCAGAGGAAGAGATAAAGTACCTGTCGGTAGAGCTCCCGGAGGAGATAAAATACTATAAATATTCGGGCGATTTTGACGGTGAGCTTGCCGCGATCGGGCGTTGTTTGCGCCGCGATCTGCCGCACGCACTTCGGCGCAGGCTCTTTATAGAGTCTGTCATAGCCGCGGCTATGAAGTCGGATTACCTGCTTTCGGCAGACGACGTGATCGCACGGGTCGCAGGGTGTTATCCGCACTTTGACCTCGCCGCGCTCGGTCACTGCCGTGAGGAGGGGTATGCGGACTTCATCCTGCGCGGCGGGGAAACGTATTACCAGAATTCCGCGGCGACGAATATCCTTAACTGCTGCGGCGGATATCTGCGCTCGCTTGAGGGCGATACCGCGTTGCCCGAGCCGAATGAGTTCAGACTTGAAAACATTCGTATGATGAGGGAGAGGGGCTCGCGCGCCTTCAAATTTCACGTCAGAATGAGCCTGCGCGTAAAGTCCGAGGCGGAGCGCCCGGGCGAGCTTTTGCGCATACATTTGCCCTACGCGCGCGAGTGCGAAGAGCAGAGCGAGGTGACCCTGATTGCCTCGTCCGATCCGGTGATGATATCGTCGGGTGCTCAGTGCACGGCTTATATTGAGGCTCCGTGTGAGCCGGGGAAAGAGTACTTCGTAGAATATTCATACGTTAACCGTGCGATATACCGTGAGCCCGATCCCGATGCCGCCGTGCCGGGTGGCTGTGCGGAATATCTGTCCGAGTTGGCACCGCATATCGTTTTTACGCCCTTTTTACGCGCCCTTGCCGCAGATATCGCGGGGGATGAGAAGAACCCGCTGATACTTGCGCACCGAGTGTACGATTGGGTCACGCTCAACGTGCGGTATACCTATATGCGCCGGTATATCTGCCTTGAAAATATTGCCGAGAACGCCGCGCTCTCGCGGCACGGGGATTGCGGCGTGCAATCGCTCCTCTTTATCACGCTCTGCCGCATTCTCGGCATACCCGCACGGTGGCAGTCGGGCTGTGCAATACGTCCCGGGCACTTCGGCGATCACGATTGGGCGCAGTTTTACGTGGCACCTTACGGCTGGCTGTACGCCGATCCTTCGTACGGCGGAGGTGCGGCCCGCTCGGGCGACGGGCTCTCGCACGGATATTATTTCGGTAACCTCGATTGCTTCCGCCTTATCGCGAATTCGGAGTTTCAAGCTCCGTTTTCGCCGCCTAAGTCCTATATAAGGTGTGATCCTTACGACAATCAGGACGGGGAGGCGGAGTACCTTGACCGCGGGCTCCTCCGGTCTGAGCTTGAGACCGATAAAACTCTTATTTCATCCGAGGAGGTGGACGTACATTGAAGAACGAGCAGCTTGCCGATCTGCTTCGCCCCAAGAGCTTTGACGATATCGTGGGGCAAGAGCACCTTTTCGGGGAGCGCGGCGTCGTGCGCCGTATGGTCGGGTCCGGAAGAGTGACGAATATGATATTCTTCGGTCCCCCGGGAACGGGGAAGACGACCGCGGCGACCGTGATCGCCAATGCGTCCGGAATGTACTTCAGACGCCTCAATGCGACCTCGGCATCGCTTTCCGACGTAAAGCAGATACTTAACGAGACGTCAAACGTCTTCGGCGCGGGTGGCGTACTGCTTTACCTTGACGAGATACAGTATTTCAACCGCAAGCAACAGCAATCACTGCTTGAATATATGGAGGACGGCAGGGTGACGCTTATCGCGTCCACCACCGAGAATCCGCATTTCTACGTCTATAACGCGATAATCTCGCGCTCGTCGCTCTTTGAATTCCGTCCGGTTGCTCCGGGGGAGATAGCGCGTGCGCTTGAGCGTGCGCTGAAGTATCTGAACGACGCAAACGGAACGGCAAAGACCGCCGAGCACGACGTTCTCCTTCATATCGGCAAATGTGCCGGCGGGGACGTGCGGCACGCGATAAATCTGCTGGAGAACGCATACTTTGCCGCAGATGAGACGGTCACGGTTGAGAACGTCGATTCGTTCAACGCCGGGATCGGGAATTACGACGAGGATACGCATTTCGACCTGCTGTCGGCTCTGCAAAAGTCGATAAGGGGCTCCGACCCCGACGCGGCGGTGTTTTACCTTGCAAGGCTCCTGATGCTCGGGGAGCTCCTTCCGACGTGCCGAAGGCTTCAGATAATAGCCTCCGAGGACGTGGGGCTTGCATATCCGCAGGCGGCGGCGATAGTGCGCGCCTGCTGTGAATCGGCAATTGAATCGGGCTTGCCCGAGGCGAAGATACCCTTGGCAAACGCGGTGATACTGCTTGCGACCGCTCCGAAGTCGAATTCCGCATACCTTGCCTTCAACGCGGCGCAGGCGGATATCGAGAAGGGGCTCGGCGGACAGATACCCGAGATATTGCGCAGTCCGCTCTTTAAGGGCTATAAATATCCGCACGATTATCCCGATCATTGGGTTGCGCAGAGCTATCTGCCGTCCGACCTTAAGGGGAAAAAATATTATGAGTTCGGGGCAAACCGGGTCGAGCAGGCGGCAAACGCCTATTGGAGCGCGATCAAGGACCCCCGCAAGAAGGGCTGAGAGCTATGGAGGTCAAGCGATTTACCAAAAACGATAACGGCTTTGTCTGCGTACACTGCGGGCGGCACGTCGAGCCGCTCGGGTATACGTCGAGGAATCATTGCCCGTTCTGTCTCTGGTCACTTCACATTGATATAAATCCGGGCGACCGCGCCTGCGAATGCGGCGGGGCGTTGCGCCCGATAGGGGTCGACCTTGATCCCAAGCGCGGATTCGTCGTCGTGCACCGATGTGAGAGCTGCGGCGAGATCCGTCGCAACAAGGCAGCCGAGGACGACGACCGCGATCTTCTGATCCGACTGACCGCCGAAAACAAGCCCGATCTGCGCTGAATACGATCAAGGAGGGGAAAAGCTATGGATAAGGAAACTATGATTATAGGTATCGCCGGAGGCACGGGAAGCGGTAAAACGACGATCACGCGCCGTATCGCCGAGCGCTTCGGGGACAGCATATCGGTCATTTGTCACGACGATTACTATAAGGCACACGACGATATGCCGATGTCCGAGCGCGTGCGGCTCAATTACGACCACCCGGATGCATTTGATACCGAGCTGTTCGTGCGTGATATCGGACGGCTTGCCTCCGGTGAGGCCGTGGATTGTCCGATATACGATTATACCGTGCACAACCGCTCGGATAGGACCAAGCGGATCGAGCCCGCTCCGGTACTTATCGTGGAGGGTATACTGATCCTCGCCGAGCCGCGCCTTACCGAGCTTATGGACCTTCGCATATTCGTTGATACCGACGCCGACGTCCGTATCCTTCGCCGCATCCTTCGCGACGTGGAGGAGCGCGACCGTTCGCTGCGCTCGGTCATAGATCAGTATCTTATGACCGTGAAGCCTATGCACGAGCGCTTTGTGGAGCCGAGCCGACACAATGCCGATATCGTCGTGCCCGAGGGCGGACGCAACGCCGTTGCGCTCGACCTCATCGTCAACCGTATCGGGACCCACCTTGCTTCGCTTGCCGACGGACGTAAGAAGCCCGCGGCTGTTGACAAGGCTTAAAGTTCCGTGATATAATAAACCCTATAAAAGTTACGCCGCTTAGGGCGGCAGAATGGAGATCAGAATGGCTACCTTTATGAACGAACCGTCACATACCTTCAGCGAATATCTGCTGATTCCCGGCTATTCCTCAAGCGAGTGTATACCGGAGAACGTCAGCCTTCGCACCCCCCTCGTCAAGTACAGACGCGGCGAGACCCCCGCGATCGTTATGAATATACCTATGGTTTCGGCTATAATGCAATCGGTCTCGGGCGATGCTCTTGCCGTGGCGTTGGCTAAGGAGGGCGGCGTGTCCTTCATATACGGTGCCCAATCAATAGAAAACGAGGCGGCTATGGTCAAGCGCGCGAAAAATCACAAGGCGGGCTTCGTCGTAAGCGATTCGAATATAAAGCCCGATGCGACGCTTGCCGATATCATAGCTCTGAAGGAGCGCACCGGGCACTCCACCGTTGCCGTGACCGAGGACGGGACGAGCTCCGGCAAGCTTCTCGGAATAGTTACGAGCCGCGATTATCGCGTCAGCCGTATGGATCCTTCGACCCGCGTTGCGGATTTTATGACTCCGCTTGAAAAGCTGATCACGGCACCCGAGGGCACGACGCTCAAGGAAGCCAACGATATTATCTGGGACAACAAGCTGAATTCCTTGCCGATCGTGAGCGCGAACGGTCAGCTCTGCTATATGGTTTTCCGCAAGGACTATGAGACGCATAAGAGCAATCCGAACGAGCTCCTTGACGCATCCAAGCGATACGTGGTCGGAGCCGGAATAAACACCCGCGATTATGCCGAGCGCGTGCCCGCACTGATCGACGCGGGCGCCGACGTGCTGTGCATAGATTCCTCCGAGGGCTTCTCGGAGTGGCAGAAGCGCACTATCGCGTGGATCCGCGAAAGGTACGGCGACACGGTAAAGGTGGGTGCCGGAAACGTCGTGGACGGTAAGGGCTTCCGCTTCCTTGCCGAATGCGGTGCCGATTTCGTGAAGGTCGGTATCGGCGGCGGTTCGATCTGTATCACCCGTGAGACGAAGGGCATCGGGCGCGGTCAGGCAAGCGCGCTGATCGACGTTTGCGCCGAGCGCGACCGCTACTTTGAGGAGACGGGGATCTACGTTCCCGTTTGCTCGGACGGCGGAATAGTCTACGATCATCACATTACCCTCGCACTCGCGATGGGAGCCGATTTCGTGATGCTCGGACGTTACTTTGCAAGATTTGACGAGAGCCCGTCGAATAAGGTCAGCATAGGCGGGACCTATTACAAGGAATATTGGGGCGAGGGCTCGGCCCGTGCCCGCAATTGGCAGCGCTACGACCTCGGCGGGGACAAAAAGCTCTCGTTCGAGGAGGGCGTGGACTCCTACGTTCCCTATGCCGGTTCGCTGAAGGACAACGTTGCTATGTCCTTGGCAAAGGTGAGATCCACTATGTGCAACTGCGGGGCACTGACCATTCCCGAGCTGCAAAAGAAGGCGGTGCTGACCCTCGTGTCCGCGACGAGTATCGTGGAGGGCGGCGCGCACGACGTTATACAGAAGGACAAAAACGGAACGATAAAATGAAGCCCGTGATGCTGACGTTTTTTGATAAAAAATGTCGGGAAACGTCTTGACTATCGTCTGCTTTGGATTTATAATATCTCTATTATTTTTTAATTACGGGTGGGGTAACAGGTATGCAAAGGATAGGATTCGATAACGACAAGTATATAAGACTTCAGACGCAGAATATCCGCGACCGGATCTCAAGCATCGGCGGGAAGCTCTATCTTGAATTCGGCGGTAAGCTCTTTGACGATTATCACGCGTCGCGCGTGCTCCCCGGCTTTCAGCCCGACAGCAAGATCAAGATGCTGCTTGAGATGAAGGACGAGGCGGAGATCATAATCGCAATATCCGCCAGCGCGATAGAGCAGAACAAGCGTCGCGGGGATTCGGGCATTACCTACGATCAGGAGGTTATGCGCCTTATCGACGCCTTCCGCGGGATCGGTCTCTACGTCGGGAGCGTTGTCGTTACGATGTGCTCGGGTCAGCCTGCGGCTGAGAATTTCGAGAAGAAGCTCAGGGCTCTCGGCGTACCGGTCTACCGTCACTTCCCGATACAGAATTACCCCTCCAACATTCCCGGCATCATAAGCGAGGCGGGCTTCGGTAAGAACGATTATATCGAGACGAGCCGCTCGCTCGTCGTCGTTACCGCCCCCGGACCCGGCAGCGGTAAGATGGAGACCTGCCTGTCCCAGATATATCACGAGCACCTTCGCGGCGTAAAGGCGGGGTATGCGAAGTTTGAGACTTTCCCGGTCTGGAACCTGCCGCTCAAGCACCCCGTAAATCTGGCTTACGAGGCAGCCACCGCCGATCTGCGTGACGTTAATATGATCGATCCTTACCACCTTGCCGAATACGGTGAGACTGCTGTGAACTATAACCGCGATATCGAGATATTCCCGGTGCTCAAGGCGATGTTCACGGGCATCTTCGGCGAGAGCCCCTACAAGAGCCCCACCGATATGGGCGTTAATATGGCGGGTTTCTGCATCACCGACGACGGTGCGGTGTGCGATGCCTCCAAGCAGGAGATCATACGCAGATATTATTCGACCCTTTGCGCGGTCAGAAAGGGTGACTCCGATCAGACCGAGGTGGGGAAGCAGGAGCTCCTTATGAACACCGCCGGAATAGATATTTCTATGCGTCCGACCGTGGCGGCGTCTCTCGGAAAGGCAGAGGCAACCGGAGCACCCGCCGTTGCCATCGAGCTCCCCGACGGGAAGATAGTCACCGGCAAGACCTCGCCCCTTCTCGGCGCGTCGTCGGCGGCTCTGCTCAATGCGCTGAAGACCCTTGCGGACATAGACGATTCAAACAACCTCATATCTCCGACCGTTATAGAGCCTATCCAGCGGCTCAAGGTCAACAATATGGGGAACCATAATCCGAGACTGCATACCGACGAGGTGCTGATCGCCCTGTCGATCTGCGCTCTTACCGACGAATACGCCAAGCGTGCTCTTGACTGTCTTGACCTGCTGTCGGGATGTGAGGCTCATTCGACCGTAATTCTGTCGTCGACTGATACAAACGTCCTCGGTAAGCTGGGGATCAACCTCACCTGCGAGCCTATGTATCAAACGAAAAAGCTATATCACGGATAACTTTATCGGAGGACCCTTATGAACGAACATTCGGAACACCGCCAAAGAGTGAAAAAACGTTTTTTAGAGCACGGTATTGATATTTTTGACGAACATCAGATCGTCGAGCTGCTGCTCTTTTACGGTATTCCGAGGCAAGATACGAATGTTATCGCTCATCGGCTCATAGACCGTTTCGGCTCTCTGCGTCAGGTGATGGACGCTCCGTACGAGGCTCTTCTTGAGGTTGAAGGCATCGGTCCCAACGCCGCTTCTCTTATAAAGCTTTCCTCGTCTCTTGCAAGGCGCTATCTCGTTTCGGAGGCAGCCGAAGCCGCCTCCTTCGATACGGTTGACAAGATAGGAAAATATCTCGTGCGCCTCTTTCTCGGTAAAACGAAGGAGGAGACTTACCTTCTGAGCTTCAACGGAAAAATGGAGCTGCTTTCGTGCGATAAGCTCGCCGAGGGTGAAGTGAACGCCGTGGGCTTTTCGATGCGTCCCTTTATTGAAAGCGCTATGAGGGCTAAAGCCTCAAACGTAGTCGTCGCACACAACCACCCGTCGGGCGTCGCAAGACCTTCGGAGGAGGATATAAATTTTACGGTTCAGCTTGAGAGCTATTGCGAGCAGATAGGCGTGCCCTTGCTTGAGCATTTTATCGTGGCGGAGAACCGCTACTGTACCGTGATCCGCGGCAGCAGATCCCGTTCACCGCGGGGGAGTTCCGAGCTCCGCGCCTATTGACGGCTGATAATTATGATTGGCTCTGCCGTAAGACGACGGCGAGCCTTCTTTTTTTGAAATATGTCCGCAAATTGTTTGCGGCTTGTTGCATTTTGCACGAAAATAATGTATAATGAAATATAAAGTAAGAACCGTACGTTCCGGAGGCAGAGATGGCAGGAAGATTTAAGAATCTTTTCAGCAACGATATAGGAATAGACCTTGGCACCGCGACCGTGCTCGTATACGTGAAGGGCAAGGGGATAGTGCTCAGGGAGCCCTCTGTCGTTGCCATTGATACGTCCACCGACAAGATATTCAAGGTCGGGCACGAGGCCAAGCAAATGCTCGGATGTACGCCCGGCAATATCGTTGCGATCAGACCGTTGCGTGAGGGAGTGATAAGCCAATATAACGTCACGCTCAAGATGCTTCAGTACTTTATCCGCCGTGCCTGCGGCAATATGTTCTTTAAGCCGCGGGTGATGATCTGCGTCCCCACGGGGATAACGGAGGTCGAGGAGCGCGCGGTCATCGCCGCATCCAATCAGGCGGGCGCGCGGCAGACCTACCTTATCGAGGAGCCCGTGGCGGCGGCGATAGGCGCGGGGCTTGATATCTCGGGCGCGACGGGTCGAATGGTGGTCGATATCGGCGGCGGTACGACCGATATCGCGGTTATATCGCTCGGCGGCATCGTCGTGTCGGATTCCATAAAGGTCGCGGGCGATAAGATGGACGAGGCGATTATGCGCTACGTGCGACGTACGTATAATATGCTTATCGGCGAGCGCACCGCCGAACGCATAAAGATCTCCATCGGTGCGGTCTACGAGCATCGGCACCCGAAGACGATAAAGGTGAAGGGCAGGGACCTTAACAGCGGCTTGCCGAAGGAAGCGCTCATCAGCTCCACCGAGATGCTTGAGGCCCTCTACGAGCCGATCGAGAGCATCCTTGACTCGGTCTGCTCGGTTATCGAGCGTACCCCGCCCGAGCTGGTCGGCGACATCCTTCAGCACGGTATCACGCTGACCGGGGGAGGCAGTATGATCTACGGCTTTGACAAGCTGATCACCGAGGTGACCGGGATCTACGCCAAGGTAGCCGACGACCCGATATCCTGCGTCGCTATCGGCACTGGGGAATCGCTTGAGAGCCTTGGAGAGGTCTCCGACGACGGATCGCACTTCTCAAAGTACAGAAATTAAGTTTACGGGGGAATCTCATATGGAATATATAATACACGGCAGAAAGCCCGAATCGCTCTTCCGCTTTTTTGAGGAGATCTCGGCGATTCCGCGCGGATCGGGAAATGAATCGGGCATCGCCGACTATCTGGAGAAATTTGCCGCCACGCGCGGTCTTGAGTGCTCACGCGATGCCATAAATAACGTCTTCATAAAGATGAAGGGCAGTGCGGGGCGCGAAGCCGAGCCCGCCGTCCTGCTTCAGGCGCATACCGATATGGTGTGCGAGAAGAACGAGGGTGTCGTGCACGACTTTGAGCGCGACGGTCTTGAGCTTTACCTTGACGGAAAATATCTGCGCGCGCGCGGCACGACGCTCGGCGCGGATGACGGCATCGGCGTCGTGACTATGCTTGCCCTGCTTGACGGTGCGCTTGAGTCGCACCCGCCGCTTGAGTGCCTCTTTACCGTATCCGAGGAGACGGGAATGGACGGTGTGCACGGCTTCGATTTTTCGCAGGTCGGGGCGCGGCGTATGCTTAATCTTGATTCGGAGGACGTCGGAACCGCCATCGTCGGATGTGCCGGAGGGATCAGGTGCAAGCTCACGGTCTCGGGTGAGCCCGAGGCGTGTGAGGGCACGATGCTCAAGCTCTCGGTACGGGGGCTTGCGGGCGGACACTCGGGCAGCAATATAGCCGACGGCAGAGCGAACGCCAACAAGCTGATGGGACGTATCCTTCTGGCTCTCGGAACCGATAATTACCGCCTTGCGCTGATCAACGGGGGCGGGAAGTCAAACGCCATTCCGCGCGAATGCGAGGCACTTATCGTGACCTCCGATCCCGCGGGGCTGACGGAACGTGCAAACGCGCTTGCCGCGGGGATCGCGGGTGAGCTTGGCGAATGGGACGGCGGGTTCCGCTTTACCTGCTCGGAGGTCGGCGGATCGGCGGTGGCTTTCGATGCGGCTGCGACCCGTGCGGCGGTCAGCCTGCTCGGTGTGGCACCGAACGGGGTGCTTGAGATGAGCAAGCGCATCGGGGGCTTCGTTGAGTATTCAAGCAACCTCGGCGTGATCCGTACCGAGAACGGCGAGATAGCCTTCACCTTCTTCGCGCGCTCGGCGATAGAGGGTCAGCTTGATGCGGCGTACGAGAGTCTGTCCGCGCTTGCCGCCCTTTGCGGTGCGAAGATAGAGTGCGCCGAGCGCTACCGCGGCTGGGATTACGAGCCCGCGTCGGCGGTGCGCGAGGAGTATGCGATGGCATACCGCGCGGTCACGGGAAAGGATATTGCCGTTGCCTCCATCCACGCGGGGCTTGAATGCGGGATAATAAAGGGCGCGATACCCGATATGGATATGATCTCGATCGGTCCGGATGCGATAGATATCCATTCGCCCGACGAGAAGCTTGACCTTGACAGCGCGGAGATCTTCTTCGCCGCGATAGCCAAAATGCTCGGATAATCGAATGAAAGCGGAGGGGCAGCAGCGGCTCTTATAGGAAAGTTGACTTGCAAGGCATAAAATTGTTGCGTTGTAAACAAATAATATATCCCCGACGGATTGAAAAATCCGTCGGGGCATTTTATGCGGCGGGAACAATATTTCATTGGTGCGGGTCGTCGAGGGCGCCGACCCCTACCGGATTGGCGGAATTCGAGGCAAAGTTTATAGCCCTATTCTTCTGCGTACAAGTCTTTATAATACCGACGTATAGGGTTTTCGTAAATGTATTTACTTCTTATTTCGTAATCCTCTCGACCGCGGATGATGTGCTCTATATATCCTCGTTGAAAAATGTTATGTCCGATTTCTTTGTTGCAAAACCGTTTGAACGCAGAAATAACGTGCGGCAACATTTCATTGGTAGGGGTCGGCGCCTCGACGACCCGCCCTCTACGTGTTACATATTGATCCGGATGAAGAACAATAATCGCGTGTATATGATTCGGCATAATGACGTATCGGTCAATTTTAACACCGGGTATATTTTCGCTTGATAACAAATATTTTTCGACGATTTTGCCCAATGCCGTTAATTGCGTTTGGGGGATTGACGGTTCGTCGAGGGCGCCGACCCCTACCGGATTGACGATATCCGAGAGTATTCTTTTCC
>CAYWVC010000020.1:0-23947 GCA_964461635.1 uncultured Lachnospiraceae bacterium | reverse complement strand
ACCTACGACCTCACGGATGTGAACCGTGCGCTCTGACCAACTGAGCTATGCCTCCGAACACTTGATCATTATATCACACATTCTTTACTTTTGCAAGCCCTTTTTTCGCTTTTTTAATATTTTTTGTGTTCATTCCCCTTTACGGCAAAAATGCCAACGGAGAATGAACACAAAACGCCGAAAAAAGTCTCAGAACATACTGAGCTGATCAGTCTCGTCAAGCTCGTCAAGTGCGCCGTGCTTGCGAAGTATATCCACGACACTCTTGCTCAATCCGGCACGGATCTGAAGATCCTCCACGGAAAAGAACGGCTCCTCGTTTCTCGCACTGATAATCTGAAGCGCAGCATTCTCACCCAAACCGCCAAGTGCCGAAAACGGCATTCTTATAGCATGATCGCCCTCCGGCAAGAACTCGTGCGCATCCGATCGCGTAATGCTTATGGGCAGGAATCTTATATTTCGCGCAAAGCATTCGCTGATAAGCTCAAGGGTCGATACGCTTGCCTTGTCCTTCTGAGAGGCATCGTTGCCAAGATCCGAGATGCGTTTCAGCTCGGCATTGATTCCGCCGCGTCCCTGCATCACGATCTCGGCATCAAACCCGTTTGGAGCCACGGTAAACATAGTACAGTAGAAGGCGACCGGAATATGTACCTTATACCAACCGAGCCTTATTGCAGACATAACGTAAGCCGCCGCGTGAGCCTTCGGGAACATATATTTTATCTTCTTGCAGGAGCCGATATACCAATCGGGCACGCCGTGCTCCTTCATCTCTGCCTCCCACTCCGGGGTAAGCCCCCTGCCCTTTCGCACCGATTCCATTATCTTAAAGGCGTGGGAATTTTCAACGCCCCAAGCTATAAGGTCGTTCATAATATTATCGCGGCATCCGATAACGTGCGAAATATCGCATATACCGTTTTTGATAAGGTCCTGCGCGTTATTCGTCCAAACGTCGGTACCGTGCGACAGTCCCGATATCTGAAGCAGGTCGGCAAAGGTGCGGGGATGCGCCTCCTCAAGCATTCGCATAGCAAACGGCGTACCGAACTCGGGGATCCCGAACGTTCCGATGTTACAGTTGATCTCGCCCGGGGCTATTCCGAGCGGCGACGTTGAATGGAAAAGCTCGTAGATCGCCTTATCGTTCATCTTTACGTCCATAACGCTCGTATTACTGTACTTTTCAAGATATTTATACTTGGTCGGAATATCGTGGCCGAGCTCGTCAAGCTTAAGTATCGTATCGTGCAAATACGAGAACGCAAAGTGAGTCGTTATGATGTTGGACTTCGGATCGTCGGCGGGATGCTGAACCGGTGTAAAATCGTATACCTCGTATTCCTGAGGCACGACGATAATGCCGCCCGGGTGCTGTCCGGTGGTACGCTTTACGCCAACGCACCCCATAACGAGGCGATCGACCTCGGCGCGGCTCATACTGACCCCGTGATCCTCCAGATATTTCATTACAAAGCCGTACGCCGTCTTGTCGGCAAGTGTGCCGAGCGTACCGGCACGGAAAACGTTTTGCTCTCCGAAAAGCTCCTCGGTATACTTATGAACCTTGCCCTGCACGTCACCCGAGAAATTCAGGTCGATATCGGGGGATTTGTCACCGTAGAAGCCGAGGAACGTTTCAAACGGGATATCGTGACCGTTAACCGAAAGGGGCTTGCCGCATACAGGACAAAGCTTATCGTCAAGATCGAAGCCCGACCCGAACGAGCCGTCAACGATAAATTCGGAATATTTACAGTCGTTACAGTAATAATGAGGCACCAAAGGGTTAACCTCGGATATCCCCGCCATCGAAGCGACGAAGGACGAACCGACCGATCCGCGAGAGCCCACGAGATATCCGTTATCCTCGCTGAACTTCACGAGCTTTTGCGCTATCATATAAAGGACCGCAAATCCGTTTTTAATGATCGACGTCAGTTCCTTATCAAGCCTTTTCGCCACAAGATCGGGTAACGGATCGCCGTAAAGCTCCTTTGCGCAGCTCCAGCAACGCGCCTGGAGCTCCTCATCCGCGCCGTCAAGGTGCGGTGTATACGTTCCCTTCGGTATCGGGCGAATATCCTCGATCATATCGGCAATACGGTTCGTATTTGTAACGACCACCTCGTAAGCCGTTTCCTCGCCAAGGTAAGAAAATTCCTCAAGCATCTCCTCGGTAGTACGAAGATAGAGCTTCGTATCGCGGTCGGAATTTTTAAACTTCATCCCGGCTTGAAGGATCTTTCTGTATATCTCGTCGTTTGCATCAAGAAAATGCGCATCGCAGGTGGCAACGACCGGCTTGTTGTATTTTTTGCCCAGCTCTACGATCCGGCGGTTGATCTCCTGCAGTTCACTGTCGTTTGCCAGCCGCCCCTCATCGACGAGAAATCGGTTATTAGAGAGCGGCTGTATCTCAAGATAATCGTAAAAGTTAACGATATCCTCTATTTCCGCATCCGAGAACCCGTCCAATATTGCGCGGTAAAGCTCACCGGCTTCGCAAGCGCTACCGACGATCAAGCCCTCGCGATGCTTAATCAGCTCCGTTTTGGGGATACGCGGAAACCTTCTGAAATAATCAAGGTATCCCTTGGAAACAAGCTTATAGAGGTTTTTCAATCCGGTCTTGTTTTTAACAAGCAATATCTGGTGATAAGTAGGAAGATTAAGCGGGTCGGAATTTGCCGACATCTCGGAATTCAGCTCCGAATAATGGGATATACCGTACTTATCAAGCTTATCCCTCATACAGAAAAATATTTCGGCGAGCATACGGGCATCATCGGACGCGCGGTGATGGTGAAAGCTCTCAAGTCCGTAATACTTCTGAAGCATATCAAGCTTGTGGCTCTTGAGGTCCGTATTTATAAAACGGGACAGCGCCACGGTATCAAGGTACGGATTGTTAAACTCCAGCCCGCATCTGCGCGCGGCAGTACGGATAAAGCCTACGTCGAAGTTGGCATTATGTGCTATCAGCGTACAATCGCCCGCAAAGGCAAGAAACCGGGGGAGCACCACTGATATAGGATCGGCGTTCGCTACCATACCGTCCGTTATAGAGGTAAGCTCGGTGATCTCCTTCGGAATCGGGCACCCGGGGTTTACAAATTCATCGTATTCCTCGGTCACCCTTCCGCCTTTTATTCTGACCGCACCTATCTCAATGATATGGCAGTGCTGAGAAGAAAACCCGGTAGTCTCAATATCAAATACCACCGCCTCGTCATCAAAGCTGCAACTTGTATCGCCGTACAAAGCGCTCGACATATTGTTTACAAAATACGCCTCAAGCCCGTATAAGATCTTTACCTTGCCCTTCCCCTTTGATTCCGCCTTCTCTGCCGCAAGCATTACCTCGGGATAGCCCTGCACGTTAGCGTGATCGGTGATCGCGATAGCGGGCATTCCCCACTCTATGGCACGCTCCACGAGCTTGTCCGGCGGAATGATCGCATCCATCGCGGACATTGTGGTATGCAGATGTAGCTCCGTGCGCTTCACCTCGGCGGTATCTTTCCTGCCGACAAGCCGTATCGCCGCGATCGAATTACAGTGAAGATTCATATCTTCTTCGATCTTACCCTTGTACGAATCGTGCTTGACGTATCCGCGAACGGCGATCACCGAGCCCGGACCGACGACTGCCGAAAGCTCGGCTGCCTCGTCGGGCTCAAGCCTTGATCTTGAGGCGATCGAACCGCTTCCGTCGTACATTTCAAAGGTGACTATGACCTTATCACCGTTTCTCGTCGGCTCGGATTTGCAGGAAAATACTTTTCCGAGAACGACGATATCCGAATGCCGCTGACCGTCATCAAGTGCGGCAATCGACGTCGGAATGATGCTAAAGGCATTTCCGAGCTTATATTCGGGCTCCGAAACATCGTACTCCATACAGCCGATCACAATATGACCGTTATCCGCCGCGACGAGCTCGGGTGTCTCCCCAAACGAAGTAGCTCGCGGAAGTTTGACCGCGGATTCTTCCTCGGCTGACTTTGCTTCCTCTGCCATTCCCGCCGCCCTCATATCGTAATCACGCGCCGCGACAGAAAAGTTACGGTCTATCTCGGCAAGCTCACGGTAGTAATCATCGCCGAACGGCTTGTCAGGATCGTACGTCCCGTCGGCGATCACCTTTACCGCAACGCGCTTACCGAACTCATTGAAAATAATATCGGATATCAGCTCGGGTGTGTGCGAATTTTCAATAAACTCAAGGCTGTTCTGCGGATACCGCACCTTTACCGTCAACAGACCGTCAGCAAGTTCGTACGTACTGCCGTTAAAAAAGCATTTTGCCTCGGCGCGGCTTCTCCCCGCCTCAAGGAAAAGCTGTGGCACGTACTCAGCCGAAAAAAGCTCGGCAGCATATTTCGGAAAGATCCTGACCGATGAAAGGCTGTACGCCTTACATATATCGTTTTCAGCCGAATAAAGCTCATCCTTATCCTGCGCGAACGAAAGGGCGGCGGTCACCTCCAGCATCCGCCGTTCCTTATCCGCCCTGACCGACAGGCTCTGTGCATCCCTCATCCATTGAAGGCGCCGCCCCGTAGGGGTATATCTGTTAAAAAGCTCAAGTAGATTTTTTGCCATATATATACGTTTCCTTAATACGTGCAACGAGACACCTTACCGCGTCCGCCTCACTGACCTTACCTACCGTCTGTCCCTTCTCAAATATCATTACCTCGCCGCCCCCGCCCGCTATGCCGATGTCAGCCTCACGAGCCTCACCGGGTCCGTTAACGGCGCACCCCATAAGAGCTACGGTTACGGGCAACCCGTCGATTCCCTCTTCCTTGGCAGCCTTCGCAAAGCTCTGCGCCAAGGCAGTGAGATTGATCTTGGTACGTCCGCAGGTAGGACAGCTTATAATATTCATCCCCATCATACCGTCGATACCTACGGCGGCAATGATGCGGCGGGCGGCATCCACCTCCTGTACGGGATCTCCCGTCAGCGAGACTCGCACGGTATCGCCTATTCCGTCGCAAAGCAACGAGCCTATACCGATCGCACTCTTGACCAAGCCGTATTCGGGCAGCCCCGCCTCGGTAACGCCGAGGTGTAACGGGTACTCGACCTGACTTGCAAGGAGGCGGTTGGCAGCTATCATATCGGGCACGTTCGTCGTTTTTATCGAAATAACGATATCGTGAAATCCAAAGCGCTCAAGGAGCTCCGCGTGGTACAGTGCGCTCTCCGCCAGTGCCGCCGGAGTCGGAGCACCGTATTTCTGCAATATCTTTTTTTCAAGAGACCCGCTGTTGACACCGATGCGTATCGGTACTCCCCGATCCGAGCAGGCACGGCAGACCTCCCCCACCTTATCGGCAGAGCCGATATTGCCGGGGTTGATTCGGATCTTGTCCGCTCCGCAAGCGACCGAAGCCAAAGCCGCCCTGTAATCAAAGTGTATATCGGCGACGATGGGCACACTGATCCCCGACGTTTTCAAGTACCGTATCGTTTGCGCCGCGCCGTCATTCGGAACGGTTATACGAACTATATCGCATCCCGCCTTCGCCAGCGCGCGCACCTGAGCCTCCGTCGCCGCCGCATTGAGCGTATCGGTATTGGTCATTGATTGTACCGTGAGTCTTGAATCCCCGCCGATATAAATGCCGCCGACCCGAACCTTGCGGCTTTTTCTTCTCAATCTGTTATAATCCATCATACGAAAAGATTCCAAACGTCCTTTATTGAAACCGCGATCATAAGTGCAAGCATCAGCATAACGCCAACCGTCTGAAGCACCGTCTCCACCTTTTTCGGCACACGCCGACGGAAGATCAGCTCGATCAATGCCAACGCCACGTGTCCGCCGTCAAGCGGAAGAAAAGGAAAGAGGTTGAATACTCCGAGGTTCATCGCGATCACCTCAAAAATATAGAGCAGGTTATACCATCCGCCCTTGGCTGCCGTGGTTATCACCTGAGTCGTACCGATAGGCCCCGAAACGGACGTAATGCTAAAACGTCCGGTAAGCATCCCTATCACCGAATCCCAAACCATCTTTATACTTGACCACGAGCGGTACCACGTGTGCTTCACGACGGAAAGCACACCGGGCCGGTCCCCGTACACGTTAAAATCGGCACTGCCGAATGTCGTGCCCTCCTCGCTCACCGAGGGGAACCTTACCCCCTCAAGCAAGAGTCGCTCGCCGTTTCTGACAACCGTCAGATCAAGGCTTACCGTCGCGCGTTTAACGGCTTCGCCCGTTTCCGGATCGTTTTGCTCGTAAGATTCAACAGTCTTTCCCTGTATCATTATCTCGTATGCGAGCTCCTGACCCGTGTGGACCGAAACGTTACCGACCTTGATTATCTTATCCTCCGCGCACAGCCCGGTCTCGGTGCTGACGGCGGCACCGTCAAATCCGTAAACGGTCGTAGAAGCCAACCAAAGCTTGCCGTCGCTCGTATAGACCGAAAGCACCATAGCAAAGGTCAGAACGAAGCCGAGCACGATATTCATAAACGGTCCGGCAAAAAGAATGATCATCCTGACCCACGCCGGCTTATCACGGAAAGAACGGGGATCCTTCTCCCGTTCCTCCGACTTTACCTCGGTCTTTTCGGGCATAATTACCGTTATACCCGATTCAAGGGCTTCTTCGACATCGGGCTCGTACGGCTCATCGCCCTCGTCCTCATCCTCGGTGCCCTCTCCGACCATACTGACAAATCCGCCGAACGGCAAAAGCCTTACGGAATATCTTATCCCGCTTTTTTTAGAGACGCGGCTGAAGATCTTCGGCCCCATACCGACGGAAAATTCTATAATACCAACGCCGCAGATCCTCGCGGCTATATAATGCCCAAGCTCATGGATAAATATCAGCGCGCCGAACATAAGCACGGCAAGCAACAAATAAAGAAGGTTAATCTCTGTCACTCCCTTCGGTTATATACTCTTCAACGAGCCTTCGCGCCTCCGCATCCGCGGCATATACCGCATCAAGCCCGGTCTCGCCGGCAAAATACGTGAGCTCCTCTGTGACGTGCATCACAATGCGCTGCACGTCGGTAAAATATTCAAGCCTTCCGTCAAGAAAAGCTCCGACGGTTGCCTCGTTCGCCGAATGAAGCGCCGCCGGCAGTGCTCCGCCCGCACGCATAGCGCGATAAGCAAGCGGCAGTAGCGGAAATGCCTCCCCGTCCGGTTCAAAAAAGGTCAGACGGCCCACCTTTGTAAGATCAAGAGAAGGCGTGACCCCCTCGCTTCTTGCCGGGCAGGTCAGTGCATGATTGATACAAAGGCGCATATCGGGAACGGAAAGCTGCGCTATAACACTGCTATCAATATATTCCGTCATTGAATGTATTATACTCTCACGGTGTATAACTACCGATATCCTATCGCACGGAATATCGAAAAGGTACGACGCCTCGATGACCTCAAAGCCCTTGTTCATAAGCGTCGCACTGTCAACGGTTATACCCTTTCCCATATTCCACGTAGGGTGAGCCAAGGCGTCCGGCAACTTCTTCTTTTTCAGCTCATCGGCTGACATACCGAAGAACGGACCGCCCGACGCTGTAAGAATAAGGCGCTTCACCTCGCTCCGATCCCCGGCGCGAAGGGTCTGCATTATCGCGGAATGCTCGCTGTCCACCGGGGTAATACGGGTGCCCTTTGCCTTGGCACGGTCCATAACGGTCCTGCCCGCCATAACGAGAGATTCCTTATTGGCAAGGGCAAGGAGCTTGCCCGCGTCGATCGCTGCCAACGTCGGTGCAAGTCCGGCGCTTCCCGACACCGCGTTCAGCACCGCTTCGCCGTCACCGTACGCAAGCTCGGCAATACTTTCTTGTCCCGATAAGACCCTCACATCGGTATCGGCAAGTCGGACACGCAGCTCCCGTGCCGCCGTATCATCGGACATCGCGCAGACCTCGGGGCGGAACTGTCGCACCTGCTCCTCCGCCAAACGCCAATTGCGCCCCGCGCCGAGTGCGGTTATCCTTATATTCTTTTCTGCGGCAAGATCAAGCGTCTGCCGCCCGATCGAGCCGGTCGATCCAAGCAGGATCAGTGAAGGATACCGAATGCTCATAGTATTCCTTCTATCACATTGACGTTAAGCACCGCAAGGACCTCACAGATTACCGCCAACGCTATAGCCACAGGTATGACCGAATCGAAACGGTCCAAAAATCCCCCGTGTCCGGGCATTGATTTGCCGTAATCCTTGATGCCGAATCTGCGCTTTATCAGAGACAGTGTGAGGTCGCCGATCTGAGCGACGACAGAGGCAACAAGTCCCACAGCCGCCAACACGAGGTAATCAACGCGTTGCCCGAAGCACTTCTCCAATATCACGCCGTAAATCACAAAGCTGATGACGCAGAAAATAACCCCGCTGATACTCCCCTCGACCGTTTTCTTGGGGCTTATATCGGGGCAAAGCTTGTGCTTTCCAAGCAACCTGCCGCCAAAATAGGCAAAGGTATCGGTCACCCACGCTCCGATAAACGCCAACAAAAAGATATATTTTCCCACATTATCGGTCACGCCCGCGCCGCTCGTAACGGTACAATCACGCACGAACACGACCGAAGAATATCCTACGGTTATGTATATGACGGTCATAAACGTCAGGGCAGCTTCCTCGATCGAAAACCGTTTGACCCCAAACACCGCCATTGCAAACAGGTAAAGCATAAAAACAAGTATAAGACCCACGGCAAGGGGGATGGGCTTTATCACGTCAACCGACGCCGAAAGTCTCGTCAGTATCGGCATAAATACCGACACCGCCATAACGGGCACGGAGATCGCGGGCTTGCGCCATACTCCGATGCACCTGAGCATCTCAAAAACCGACATAGCCACGATCACGGCTAACTCTATCGGCAATATCCACGTATCCGAAAAGATCAGTGCCGGAAGGAAAAGGCACATATACACCGCCGCGGTAATGATTCTCGTTCGCATTATCAAACACCCCCAAAACGCCTTTTGCGCTTCAAATATGCATCAATTGCCACGTCAACGTCGTCAGGCCCCATATCGGGCCAAAGCTTATCGGTAAAATACAGCTCCGAATACGCCGATTGCCAAGTAAGGAAGTTTGACGTTCTCATTTCTCCGGAGGTCCTGACTATCAAGTCGGGATCGGGACTGCCCTGTGTATACAGTGCATTCGTGATATCTTCCTTGGTCGCCCTTCTCTTCCCGTCGGCTAAAAGCTTGTTAAACGCGTGCACGAGCTCGTCTCTGCCGCCGTAATTAAGAGCAAAATGCAACACGTTCGGATTATCCGCCGTATACGACTCAACTTCATCGATCTTCCGTTTCAGCTTTGCCGACAACGGGGAACGGTCTCCGATCACGTGAAAACGGACCTTATTAGACATAAGCTCATCCTTTTCACGGCTCAGATAATCGTAAAGCAAGCCCATAAGCGCCATGACTTCATGGCGCGGTCTTTTCCAATTTTCGGTTGAAAAGGCGTAAAAGGTAACGGTACCGACACCGCGGTCTACCGTTCGGCGAAGCACCCTTCTGAACGCTTCGACTCCCGCACGGTGCCCCTCCTCACGCGGCAATCCGCGCGAGGTAGCCCAACGGCCGTTACCGTCCATTATATAGGCTATATGAGACGGCAACGGCAGTTGATTTGTGCTTTCGGACATTGCGTCAGATCTTCATGATCTCCGCGGACTTTTTCGCGGCGATCTCATCGATCTTCTTGATGTACTTATCGGTAATATCCTGTACGGCTTTATCCGACTGCTTGACCTCATCCTCGGTCATCGTGCCGTCCTTTTTCTGCTTTTTGGTCTCGTCATTTGCCTCACGGCGAATGTTACGGATAGCCACCTTAGAATCCTCGGCATCCTTCTGAACCTTCTTCGTAAGCTCACGGCGACGCTCCTCGGTCAGCTGCGGGAAGACAAGGCGGATTATAGTTCCGTCGTTAGTCGGCGTGATACCGATATCGGACGAAAGGATCGCCTTCTCCATCGCCTTAAGCGTGGATCTGTCGTACGGAGCCACTGTAACCGTCTTACTGTCGGCGACCTTGATATCCGCCATAGTATTCAGCGGAGTCGGGGTCCCGTAGTATTCAAACGTAACCTTTGCAAGCACCGCGGGATTGGCTTGACCCGCGCGAACGGTAGCAAGATTTTCCTCATACGCGGCGATGGTCTTCTGCATTTTGCTCTCGTAAAGCTTAGTATCAAGTTTCATAATAACCTCCGTGCCGCCGACGGCGGCATAGTTTATTTTTATTTAAATATTTTTATCTGTGTATCTCCGTGCCGACCTTTTCGCCCGACACAGCGCGATAGATATTCTCCGGATCCTTCAGCTCAAAGAGATACGTCGTAATATCGTTCTCCATACAGAAGGATGCCGCAGTAAGGTCAATCGCGTGAAGCTCGCGGTCTATCATCTCACGGTACGTCAGCTCGTCATAGCGCACTGCGCTGCTGTCCTTTTTGGGATCGGCGGTGTAAACTCCGTCGATATTTTTCGCAAGGAACGCCGCGTCCGCACCGACCTCGGCAGCTCGCAGAACCGCGGCGGTATCGGTAGTAAAATACGGATCGCCGGTTCCTCCGCCTATTATGACAACTTTCCCCTCGTCAAGGTATTTCTTCGCGCGCTTAGGGCTGTAAAGCTCCACGAATTCATTGATCTCTATTGCCGACAAAGCGACCGCATCAAGACCGCAACGGCAAAATTCATCCTCAAGCCCCAACGCGTTTATAATAGTTGCAAGCATTCCCATACTGTCGGCTCGGGCGCGATCCATTCCGACACCCTTGGCTCCGCGCCAGATATTGCCCGCTCCGACGATTATGGCGACGCCGACACCGGCATCGGTACATTTTTTGATCGACGCGGCAATACGGTCGATAAATTTAAAATCAAGAATTCCCGCTTCTCCGCCCGATATCGCCTCGCCCGAGAGCTTTAGCAATATTCTGCCGTATTTTGTTTCTGACATTACTATCTCCGTTCCGCCGCCTTACGGCGGCATAAATTATTATTTAAAATCAAGCGCGGTCTCGGGGCAAGCCCGAACGGTTTAACGCGTCTGACCGTTAAGCTATATTGTACTCTATATTTTGAATTTTGTAAACAGGTATCCGACTTTTATTTTTCGGCAAAAGCAAAAATATCAAAGCCCGAAGGCTTTCTCGATCTCACGTATCTCCCCGTCACTTATCGGTGCGATCTTTCCGTTCATCGCCTCAATGTAGCAAAGTGACCGAGCCCCGAATTCAAGGACCTCCAACCTATCGTAAGCATTGAGCGGATCGGTCCCGGCAATTAAGACGAGGTCGTTTTCGACGAAGGCAATCGGAGTTTTCATACTGATTCCGGTGACTATGCGCATCGGGTCGTTTTCTATCGTCCCGTAAGGATATCGGACAACGTTACGCAAGCATATGTAACCCTCCGGAATGAGATGCGAGTTAAACTCCGCCCCAGTTACGGCAAATGCCATAGCGTACGGACATCTTGCAAGCGCCAGCGCACCTATTTCGGGATGAGCCGCAAATATCGCCCCCGCCAATGCCGCGTAGGGCGAGGCAAGCTTGCCGGGCTCGGCACCCCCGTTACCGACACGCACGAGCATATCCGCCGTAAGTGTGCCGCGATCCTCATCATCCGGCGTTATAACGAACGACCCGTCCGACTCCCTTGCAGCAAAGACTCCGGTAGCGGCGGTAAAGAGCGAATTCTTATAGCACCTCGCGGTCATAGACACGACCGCATCGCGCAGATCGGCATCACCCTCGGGCGGCGGATCGAGTTCCCCATTCGGAAGCAACGGCAGACGGGACTTTAACGCCCGCTGAGCCATATCAAGCACCCGATATTCCTTTTTCAGCATAGCGGAGGCTATCCCGATCCTTGCGGCAAAATCAAGAGCTTCGAACATCGCATAAGCCTTCTCAAGACTTTCCGCCCCCAACACGACTCCGTGATTCTCAAGCAAAACGGTATCACACCCGCGTGCGAATTCGGTTGCGATCAGTTCACCCAGTTTAGCACTGCCGGGGAGGGCATATTTTGCTATCGCGATCTTACCGCAAAGCTCCGACACACCCGGAACTATATCAAGCTCGGGGAGCTTACGTTCAAGGCTGTAAGCCACGAGTGCCGCAGGGTGCGCGTGCAGGACGACGTGAAGATCGGGGCGAGAGCGAAGGATCGCCATATGAAAAGGATATTCGGTCGACGGTCTGTGCTTGCCTTCTACCACACCGTCAGGCGTTACCTTCATTATGTCGTCTGCGGTCAAGTGAGCTTTATCAACTCCCGACGGCGATATCCACAAATTACCGTCACCGTCCATTATAGACAGGTTCCCCCCCGACGTCGTGGTCAAACGGTTACCGTAAAGGCGCGTCATAGTACGCGCTATCTTTTCCGCCGGGCTTATATCAACTATCTTCATCTGGCAATCTCCCATTTAGGCATCGGTCATTGCGATGCCCTCGCCTTTTTTACGTATTCCTTCGGAGTGCATAACATATACCTTTTAAAAAGCTCGGCAAAATAACTTGATCCCGAAAATCCGCAACGGTCGGCTATCTCGGTCACCGTGTATTTTTCCGAAAGCAGCATCGGGAGCGATTTCCGTATCCGCACACGGTTAACGTACTCGGTCGGGGTCTGCCGCATAACGCTCTTAAAGCAACGGCAGAATTCCGAATGGCTGAGATCGCAGACCGACGCAAGCGTATCAAGCGTCATTTGCTCGCGGTAATGCGCCTCGACGTGATCTATAACGCTTTTGATCCTTGCCACCTGCTTCATCATATGTACGCCGCCGACACCGGAAACCTCCGCGTCCGCCTTTTGAAGCATCAGCCGCATCGCCTCGTAGAGCCTTTCCATAACGCACAGCTCGTATTTTGCAGGTCTTGATATGCAAAGCTCGCCGATCTCGCGGAACAGTTCTATCACTCTGCCCTCGCCGTCTCCGCTCTTCGGATCGAACACAAGGCACGGCAACGCCGGTGAATCAAAGAGCGGCAGCGCGTATTTCCGCCATATTCGGTTACTGTCGGGACCAAACACCAGACCGGGATCAAAGTTAACGGGCAAATATTCGCAGTCGCCCGTTAAGTTCCACGCCGAATGAAGCATATTCGAATTGACAAGTATCCCCTGCCCCTCGATAAGATGAAATATCCCGTCGTTCACCTGATAATCCATACTTCCGCTAACAATAACGGTAAACTCCGGCTCGTTGTGCCAATGATAGCAGAACCGTCTGCCGTCGTAGCGCGAGATCCTCGTATACGACGCGGTGATCGGAAAATCTGCGGTACCGTGAGTCTTTAGTTCGTAGCCGCGTTCATCAACCTTGAGCTGTGAGCACATATCAAACCTTTCTTGCCGCTTTGCGCAACTTTGTTATAAAAAAAGTCAAGCCTGTTATTGAAATTTTGCGCAAACAGTATTATACTTATAATAGTATAAAACACAATCCGAGAAATTTCAAGTGCGGAAGCAAAATTTAACAAAAAATAATCATATCGGAAAGGAAAAAATCATTATGGGAAAAATGACATTTATGGGCGCGGGTAGTGCCGTATTCGCCAGAAACGTTATGGGCGATATGATGCTCTGCGAGCCGCTGCGCGATTTTGAGCTTGCGCTCTACGACATCGACGCCGGAAGATTGGAGGATACCTACCGCATCATATGCGCGTTTAACCACAATCTTAACGACGACAGATGCAAGATCACAAAGTACGTCGGAGTGGAAAACCGCAAGGAAGCGCTCCGCGGTGCCGATTTCGTGGTCAATGCCATACAGGTAGGGCTTTACGATCCCTGCACTATAATCGATTTCGAGGTGCCCAAGAAGCACGGTCTGCGCCAGACGATAGCCGACACCCTCGGCATCGGCGGTATATTCCGCGCACTTCGTACCATCCCGGTGCTTGACGATTTTGCCGAGGATATTATGCAGGTCTGCCCGAACGCACTCTTCCTCAACTACACGAATCCTATGGCAATGCTGTCCGGATATATGCAGAGATACACCGACGTGCGCACCGTAGGTCTTTGCCACAGCGTACAGGTCTGCACCAAGACTCTGTTCAAGGAGCTCGGTATGACCCCGAAGCAGCCCGTTAAAGAAAAGATCGCAGGCATCAACCATATGGCGTGGCTCCTTGAGTGCTACGACGCCGACGGAAACGACCTCTATCCCGAGATCAGACGCCGCGCCAACGAAATACTCGACAACCCGCCCGAGGACTTCAAGGACCTTGTCAGACTTGAGTACATCCGCCGCTTCGGATACTACGTAACCGAATCAAGCGAACACAATGCGGAATACAACTCTTTCTTCATAAAGAGCACGCACCCCGAGCTCATCGACCGCTATCGCATTCCGCTTGACGAATATCCCCGCCGCTGCATAAAGCACGAGGAAAAGTGGAAGGAGCTCCGCGCGACCCTTGAATCCGACTTCACCCACAAGCGCTCGACCGAGTACGCCGCCAGAATAATGGAGGCTGTCGTAACGAACAAGCCCGATATGATCGGCGGTAACGTCATCAACACCGGACTTATCACCAACCTCCCGCAAAATGCCTGCGTAGAGGTTCCCTGCGTGGTCAACAACCGCGGTATACTTCCCACCTACGTCGGCGAGCTCCCTGAGATCTGCGCCGCGATGAACAGAACCAACATAAACGTTCAGCTCCTCACAATTGAGGCGGCTCACACGCACAAGAAAGAAGCCATCTATCAGGCGGCAATGCTCGATCCGCACACCGGCTCCGAGCTGACGATCGACGAGATCGTTTCGCTTTGTGACGACCTCATCGCCACGCACGGAAGCTGGCTGCCCGAATTCCACTGAGAAACATAAAAAAGCTCTCTGCCTAAGCTTAGGCAGAGAGCTTTTTTATACTCAATCGCAATTTTTCCAGTTATGATAAACGTTCTGCACATCGTCGTTGTCCTCAAGTGAGTCAAGCAACAGTCCCATATGCCTTATCGCTTCCTCATCCTCAAGAGTAACGTAGGTAGACGGAACCATATCGGGCTCGGCTGAATCCACGGTATACCCAAGCTTCACAAGTGAGTCACGCACGTCGTAAAGGTCTGACGTTTCGGTGTAGATCTCGTAAATATCACCGTCTCGAACGAAATCCTCCGCTCCGCACTCCATAGCATCCTCCATCAGCTTATCCTCGTCAAGCTCCTCGTCCTCGTCGCTTATAATAATAAGCCCCTTCTCGGTAAACATAAAGCTCACGCATCCGGTAGTGCCCATATTTCCGCCGAACTTGTCAAAATAATGGCGAACGTCGCCGGCGGTACGGTTACGGTTGTCGGTAGCCGCACGTACGATAACCGCGACGCCCCCCGGACCGTAGCCCTCGTAAGTGATCTCCTCGTAATTGGCGCTGTCGCTTCCGAGAGCCTTCTTTATCGTTCTCTCAACGTTATCGTTCGGGACGTTGTTCGCCTTAGCCTTAAGGATAAGCTCGCGGAGCTTTGAGTTGCTGTTGGGATCTCCCCCGCCCGCCTTGACTGCGATCACGATCTCCTTGCTGATCTTTGTGAAGACCGAGGCACGCTGAGCGTCGGTCTTCCCCTTCTTGTGCATAATGTTCTTCCATTTGCTGTGTCCTGACATATTCTTATACCTCTGTAATAAATATTTTCAAATTTGTTCGGGCTTTTTCAGACAGATGAGCTCAAAGGCGTTTCCGAGCACTGTTTTCGTCGCCTGCGTTAGCTTTATGCGTGATGTGCGCACTGTCGGATCGGACGCGGAAAGGATCTGACAATCGTGATAAAACCGATTGAAATCCGATGCGACGTCAAGTATATAGCGCGTCATTATCGAGGGCTCGTATGACGCAAGAGCCTCCCTGACCTTCTCCGGGAAACGGGAGAGGGTCTTGGCAAGTGCCGATTCGGTAGGATCGGATATTACGAGCTTTCCGTCCGTCGGCTCATTCCCCGCCTTTGAGAGTATCGAACAGCACCGCGCGTAGGTATACTGAACGTAAGGTCCGGTGTTCCCGTTAAAATCAAGTGCCGATTCAAGATCAAAGCTTATGTCCTTGATCCGGCTGTTAGACAGATAGTTGAAAACGATAGCACCGACTCCGACCTCCTCGGCTACCTCGTCCTTGTTCGGCAAGCCGGGGTTCTTTTCCTCGATCACGCCGCGCACTTTATCTATGGACATATTCATAAGCTGCTTGAGCCAAACGACGTTTCCTGTGCGGGTACCGAGCTTCTCTCCGTTCAGCGACATAGTTCCGTACGGCACGTGGACGAGCTTATCCGCCCAACCGTAGCCCATCAGTTCGACTACCTTGAACCACTGTGCAAAGTGCAGCGATTGCCCCGCCGAGGTAACGTAAACACAGCGGTCAAAATCAAACGTATCGTGGCGATACACTGCGGCAGCAATATCACGGGCGGGATAAAGAGTGGAGCCGTCGCGCTTAAGTATCAGACACGGGGGCATTCCGTATTCGGAAAGATCGACGATCGATGCGCCGTCGTCTATCTTAAGCAGTCCCATCGTGCGAAGCTTTTCGACCTGTGCCGGCATTTTGTCGGTATAGAAGCTCTCCCCGGTATAATAATCAAACGTTATATCAAGCTGTCTGTACGTTTTTTTGTATTCATCAAGGCTTATGGAGATAAACCATTTCCACAGCTCGGTATTCTCGGCATCCCCGTTCTCAAGCTTCGTAAATTCGGCTCGGGCCTCGTCAAACAGCGCGGGATTCTTCTCCGCCTCTTCGTGGAACCGCACGTAAAGCGAGACAAGGCCGTCAACGCCGAGGCGCTCGATTTCCTCCCTGCTTCCCCATTTCTTATAAGCTACGATCTGTTTTCCGAACGAGGTCCCCCAATCCCCGAGGTGGTTGACGCCGATGCACTTATACCCCGAGAATTCAAAAAGCTTGCGTAGCGAATGTCCGATGACCGTCGTGCCGAGATGCCCGAGGTGGAATGGCTTCGCTATGTTGGGCGACGAATAGTCAAGGACGACGGTCTTTCCCTCTCCGTCGTTGTTTTTGCCGTAGTCACTGCCCTCCGCAAGGATCTCGGTCACCACCTCACGGCAGATATATTCATCCGAAATAAAGATGTTAAGATATCCGTTGACCGCGTCGGCTTTTTCGATTGCCGAGCATTCAAGTTCATCGGCAATCGCCGTAGCGATCATAGCGGGAGCACGCCTGAGCTCCCGACTCAGCTTAAAGCACGGCAACGCAATATCACCCATTGCGCGGTCGGGCGGATATTCCATCATACTTACAATAGAATCAACGTCAACGGTATTGTCCGGTTTTATGCCGTCAACCGCTTTTTTTATTTCGACAGCAATTATTTTTTTGATCTTCTGCATCGTGTGGTACTCCTTTTATCTTTTTACAGTAACAAAGCAGACTTTGGCTCCGATAAATTCTATCAACTCTCCGGTAGGAACAAGGAGCTGCATCCCCTTCATACCCGAGCTTACCGTAACGCTCTCAAATTCAAGCGCCGAACCGTCAATATAAGTCGGAAATTTCTTTTTCATCCCGATCGGAGAGCACGCGCCGCGGACGTAACCGACGCTGGCAAGCAGCTCCGACGTATGGATCATCTCAAGCCGCTTATTTCCCGTCAAGGCAGCCGCCGCCCGCAGATCTATCTCCCGATCGGACGGGATGCAAAAAACGTTTATTCCCGTCTTATCCCCGCGAGTGGCAAGCGTTTTGAAAACGCGAGATGGGTCAAGCCCTATCTGCTCGGCAATGTGAACGCCGGACAGATCGGATTCGTCCGGAACGTATCTCATAACGCCGTAACGTATTTTAGCCGCATCCAACTGCCTCATTGCGTTGGTTTTTACGTTTTCACTCATCACCGTAGCCCGCCGTCATAAGCTTACACAGCTTCATAGCTATTGCCTCGCCCGCACGCTCATTGGCGGTAACGACGATTATTGTATCATCCCCCGCCACGCATCCGAGAACGGCGGAAAGGTCCTGACAGTCCACGCCGGCAGCCACTGCGTTGGCGAGCCCCGGATGAGTCTTTATAACGATCAGATTTTCGGATCTGCAGACCTTCGTTATTGCCGCTACGAGCACGGCGCTGAGATCAAAATTCAACTCATCGTCATTTTTGGGCGGCAGGACGTACTTTAACCCGCCCTTGGCCGACTGAGATTTCACAAGACGAAGCTGCTTTATATCGCGCGATATCGTAGCCTGCGTCGTCTCAAAGCCCATCTCGCGCAGGCGGTCCATAAGTTCCCCTTGGGTAAAGATATCATAATTCAATATAATGTCCACTATGGCTCTTTGCCTTTTGTTCTTCATAATCAGATCATCCTTTCTGTCAGATGCCGCCGCTCATCTTACTTCGCAGGCGGTCGTAAAATCCGTTATCATCAAGCCTTATAAGCCTTGCACGCATATCCGATTCTGTAATGCGCACACGCTCGCCGAAAACCAACTCGTGGTTTGATTTGCCGTCGATCGTCAGGAAAAGCATCTTCTCGCGATTGCAAGTGTTTTTGATCTCCAAGCAAGCATTTGCGGGAAAGATCAGCGGTCGTGATCCCAATGAATGCGGGCAGACCGGGGTAACGCACATACAACTCAACCGTGGGTCGACGATCGCACCGCCCGCAGACATAGAATATGCGGTGGAACCGGTCGGCGTTGCCACTATCACGCCGTCGGCGCGGTAATCCGCGATCTCCGAGCCCCCCTCAAAGAGCTTGAAGTCAACGATACGCGCGATCGATCCGTTTGACAGCACGGCATCGTTAAGCGCGAATGAAACGTATCTCGTCTTTCCCGCACAATCAAGGATCTCAACCTTCAGGAGCATACGCTCATCTATACGGTACCGCCCGGCAACCACGTCGGACAGCCTATCTATTTCGTTAAGCTCAAGCTCTGCCATATATCCGAGCCTGCCGAGGTTTACCCCGATCATCGGACGCATAGCAGGGATCGCTCTCCTTGCCGCCTCCAATATCGTTCCGTCACCGCCGAGCAAAAGTATTATATCGGCGCTCTGATAAAGCTTATCAAGCGGTATATATTCGATGAAATCCCGCTTTTTGCCGTCCGAGTTGCGTGCGATCCTCTCCCGATTGAACGATGCGGTACAGACCTCGGCACCAAGCTCACGGAGCTTATCTATCACGCTTATGGCGGCTTTTGCCTTCTCACGGATATTATAGTTCGTTATAACCGCAAACCTTTTCAACGTATCACCTCACGATCTTCTCAATAGCGCTTCTCTCGATGGATTTTTTCCCTTTTCGGAAACAGGCAATATATTCGACGTTCCCGTCGCCGCCCTTAATAGGCGATGCTGCAAGCCCGACGCAGGAAAGTCCTACGTCAGCCGCGGCGTCAACGACACGGTTCACTGCCAGCAGACGGGCGCGTCGGTCACGAACTATCCCGCCCTTGCCCACGTAAGCACGCCCCGCCTCGAACTGAGGCTTTATAAGGCTCACGAAAACAGCCTCGGGCTTCATTACCGCGGGAAGATTCGGTATGATCATCGTCTGCGATATGAACGAAACGTCCATCACCGCGATATCGGCACCGTCGGGGATCAATTCGCGCGAAAGCTCCCTGGCGTTGAAGCCCTCGATTGCCGTCACCCTCGGATCGGAGGCGATCGAAGGATCAAGCTGTCCTCTGCCCGAATCTATCGCAACCACCGAAGACGCGCCGTGCTGTAACAAGCAATCGGTAAATCCACCCGTGGAAGCTCCTATATCAAGCGCAGACATTCCGCCGACGTCAATGCCAAAGCCTTCTATCGCCGCCTCAAGCTTAAGCCCGCCACGGCTGACGTATTTTTCCTTGGAAAGCACCGTCACCGTGTGCTCGATCGCCACGTCCACGGCTTCGGACGGTTTGGCAACCGTTCTGCCGTCTATCACGACCCAACCGGACAGAATGGCGGCCTTTGCCGCCTCACGGCTCTTAAAACGTCCCGTCTCGGCGAGATAAACGTCGGCTCTCATTACTTTATCCTTTTCAAAAGGAGATCGGCAAACTCGACAAGCAGGCTTCCGTCGGGAATATCCTTAAGCGCACTTTTGGCGTTTTCGGTGAGTTCGGCGGCGTATCGTTCGGCATCCGCGACTGTCATAAAGGACAGCACGGTGGTCTTACCGTCATCTTCGTCGCCGTTAGCGGCGTCAAGCAGATCGTCGGTTACCTGAAAAGCAATACCGACGTTCATCGCGTACTCGGTCGCCGCCGCCTTTGCCGCTTCACTTGCTCCCGCCGCAATACAGCCGAGCAATGCGGCGGCTGTTATCAATCCGCCGGTCTTTAATCGGCAAAGCCGCAGGTATCCGTCAAGGTCAAGCTTTTCATCCGACAGGTCGATCACCTGACCGCAGACCATTCCCGCACTCCCGGCAAATGCCGAAAGCACGCAAACCGCCTCGGCAACGCCCTCGGGCGGGACGAGCCCGTTCGACGCGCATACACCGAAAGCATCGGTCAGTATGCCGTCACCCGCGAGCACCGCGTTCGCCTCCCCGAATTTAATATGGCACGACGGCTGTCCTCGCCTCATATCAGAATCGTCCATACACGGCAGATCGTCGTGTATGAGCGAATAAGTATGCACCATCTCGACAGCGCAAGCGAACGGAAGCGCCGCCGCTTCATCTCCTCCGAGGGCACGGCAGAACGCCAAGGTCAGAAAGGGTCTGACACGCTTACCGGGGGACATAAGCATATATTCCTCCGCACTCGCCAAGGTCTGCTCCTCGGAGGCGAAGAGCGGCAAATAGCGCGAAAGCTCCCTGCCGACGGCATCGGACACTCGCTCCAGCTCGGTTTTAAGTTCAACCTTCATTAAAATCAGTCTCGGTCATCTGACCGTCCTTTCCGTCTTTCAAAAGAATTATCCTGCGTTCGGCACTGTCAAGCCGGTCGTTGCAGATCCTTACAAGCGCGACACCTTTTTCGTAAAGCTTCAACGCCTCATCAAGCGGCGTATCGTCGCTCTCAAGCTTCGCCACTATTTTTTCAAGCTCCGAAAGCGCAGTCTCAAATTTCAAATTATCCTTCATTATCCTGTCCCTCATATATCGTTTTCCCCCGAACGGTAGCACGAAGCTCACCGTCAGAAAAACGGACCGTAATATCGTCGTTGGGGGCAACGTCCGCCGCTCGGGTAACGATCCGCCCCATAGCGTCAGTCACGGCACCGTAGCCGCGCGACAGTATCGCCAACGGATTAAGAGCACTGAGCTTTGCGGCGTACTCACGCACCTCGGCTCTGCCGTCGGATATCCCGCGATTTGCGAGCACAGACAGCCGCTCACTCAAACGGTCGGTACGCATACGCCTACCGTCAATCAAAGCCTGCGGATCTGTCATAACGGCACTGCCCTCAAGCCGGGATACCGCACGCCGAAGCTCCGTGATCTTAGTATCGACAGCACGGTCAGCCGCGATAAGGCAGTACGCTATCTCCGACCTCAATTCCGAAGCATCGGGGACAGCAAGCTCCGCCGCCGCAGAGGGAGTCGGCGCGCGCATATCCGCTACAAAGTCACATATTGTAAAATCCGTCTCGTGCCCGACCGCGGAGATCACGGGAATATGCGATGCGGCAATAGCTCTCGCCAAATCTTCATTATTGAATGCCCAAAGATCCTCAAGCGATCCCCCGCCCCTGCCGATTATCAGCAGGTCCGCACGGTCGCGCAAGTTAAAATATTCCACCCCGGCAATAAGCTGAGGTACCGCTTCGAAACCCTGTACCGCTGCAGGATAGATAACAAGCTCTGCCAATGGAAACCTACGCCCCGTGACGTTTATAACGTCGCGTATCGCCGCTCCGCTCGGAGAGGTGATCACACCGACTCGCAATGGGAAGCGAGGCAACGGTCTCTTTCGCGCGGGATCAAACAGCCCCTCGGCGGCGAGCTTTGCCTTCAACTGCTCGTACGCGGTATACAGTGCACCGATTCCGTCGGGCTCTATTCCATCGGCGTATAACTGGTATTGCCCGTCACGGGGATACACCGAAACGCTTCCGTGAACGGTCACCTTCATTCCGTTTTCGGGCAAAAATCCGAGGCGTTGCGCATTGGAGCGGAACATCACCGCCCGCAAGAGCGAGCTCTCGTCCTTTACGGTGAAATAATAATGCCCCGACGGATATGCCTTGAAATTCGATATCTCCCCCCTGACGTACAGTCCGCGAAGCACGGGCTGACCGTCAAGCAACAGCTTTATATATTCATTCAGCTCGGTGACCGTCAGCGCTCGCGAGGTACCGTCTGCGGCAAAGGAGCGCGACTCCCGCGGCGTTGTCTGCCGAAAATCCCGGTTCTGCGAAAAATACGTTTTCACTCTTCAGCCTTTCCTTTATATATCGACTGCTCATAACTCCGCCTGCGTAGATGATCGGAATACCCGGATGCTCCGTGCGCAAGGCGTCGGTCATACGGCGCACCGTTTCCGCGACGAACTGCAGGGTAAACGCACTTACAAGTCGGCAATCTCCCGTTTCGCGCCAAAGCCCCGCCGCGATGTTTTCAAGCCCCGACAGGTTGCATCGCAAGCCGTGGACCGATGTCCGCACACGCGGAAGCTTTGTAACATTCTCAAGTGCGTTACGGTCAAGCTCCGGTCCCGCCGGGAACCTCATTCCCATCATAACTCCGATGCGATCGATCGCCTGCCCCGCATTAAGGTCGTCTGTCCCGCCGATAAGCTCGGGAGCAAAGCCGTCCGCAGTTTGACGGACGTACAGCAGCTCGGTCGTTCCGCCCGAAACGTGGAAAGCGGCGAAGTCCCCGTCAATATCGGCACCCGACGAATAATACGCCGCCATAACGTGTCCGTTCTGATGTGACAATTCAAAGATCGGGAGCCCCCGCGCGGCGGCAAAGGCGTGTGCCGCAGACATTCCCGCAAGGAAGCACGGCATATACGAGCCCTCGGTATCCCGCGGCTTTGCCGAGCAACCGACGGCGATCGGATCAAGTCCACCGGAGGTAAGAACCTCCGCAAGCCGATCGCAAAGCCCCGGAAGATTCTTCGTGTGTGCGAAAAGAGCATCGCTCTGGCGCAATCCCCTGCCCCCTTCGGCTACGGGCAAAGGTGCCTTAAGATTCGCCAATACCCTGCCGTGCTCGTCACATACGGCGGCGGAGGTGGTGTAATTGCTCGTATCAAATCCGACGAAGCAATTCAATTTTCGTTACCGCCAAGCGTATTTTTAACGGCATTGAGGACTCCGTTTACGAATGCGCGCGCCTTTTCGTCGTCATATTCCTTCGTAAGCTCAAGCGCCTCGTTGATAGAAACGGGAGCTGGAATATCATCCATATACAGCATTTCATATACCGCGATACGAAGGACCGTGCGCGAAACACGCGACATACGCTCGGGCTTCCAACCGTGTGAGTGGTCGCCTATTACCTTGTCAATAGCATCAAGGTTATCGTGTATCCCGAAATAAACGGTGCGCACGTACTTATCGTCCTCAATATCCCGATCATCCGCCGAGATCTCGTAAATATCTATCGCGCTCTCGTCGGTCTTAAAACCGCTTTCAAATATAAGACCGAATACGGCCTTCCTCGCATCTTTTCTTGTCATAAAAATCTCCTTGCCGGCTGTTGCTTGTTACCGATAGTGGTTAGGCACATAAATATCTATTATATTATTATACAACTTTACGACCGATTGTCAAGCCAAAAATGCATATTTGCATTGAATATTCATATTTTCTCGCGATCCGTTGTCAGTATATGAAAAAGCGTCTTGTCATCTGACATTTTGCTCCGTTTGATGCTTTTTGCCCAATGGAAATTGCTGCATTTTCAAAATTGAAGCGCGGATTTCTGTAAAAAAATCGAATCACATCATGAATTTGCTCCTCATGATGTGATCTGATTCGA
>CAYWVC010000019.1:0-24301 GCA_964461635.1 uncultured Lachnospiraceae bacterium | reverse complement strand
TTGACATTACAAAAAAGTATGGTATAATTTATATATTATACTTCCAATATGGGGAGGAGTATTTATTACACAGGGCGATTGCCCGGAAAGGAAACAGTATGAAGAAGAAAAACGGACAGAACGACGTTGCGGTAAAGCTGCTCAAGAAGTACCGTGCCCGCATCGCCAGAGAAGGATGGATCAAGGCTGCACTGTGCGGCTTATCGGTCGGTTTCGGCCTTGATATTATTTGTTCACTCGCCTTTTGGTTTTTCAACGTAAAGTATTTTTGGATCTGCATCGCAGTGTTCGCGGTATCCGCGGCGATCGCGACCCCGCTCTTTTACGTTCTGAAGTTCAAAACGACGACCGCCAAGGTAGCATCGCGTGTCGATATGCTCGGGCTTGAGGAAAGGATCCTCACCATGGCACAGTTTGCCGACGACGATTCGTTTATGGCTCGTTATCAGAGAGAGGACGCTATGAGATCGCTTGAAAGCATCAACGCATCGCTCCTCAAGATAGCGGTTCCCGCATCAATGATCGTTGTGTGCTCGGCTCTCTGCGTCGTCGGAATCGGAACCACCACGGCGTCCGCCGTGTCGAATCGCTCGCTGCAGGATATTATAACCCCCATTGAGGATGACCTGCCCTCCTACTACACCCTGAAATACGGCGTAATGGACGGAGCCGGCGGAAGAGTGGACGGTGTCGTCGAACAGATCATCGAGAACGGCTCCGAGGCGGAGATGGTTCAGGCGGTCGCCGACGAGAATTACGTGTTCGTCGGTTGGTCGGACGGTTACTCCGACGCCACGAGACAGGATACCGGGACCGAGGGCGACCTTGAGGTCTACGCGATCTTCGTCGACATAGAGAACGACGATGAGTCGGGCGATGAGGACCCGACCAAACAAGGTGACGGCGACAGCGACGGTGAAAGCGGAGAGGATATGCCTCCTCAGGACGGAGAGCCCAGCGAGAACGCTCCCGATGATGCCGACGGCGGCGGTGAAGGCGGTATGTCGAGCCCCAGCAACCAGGTCATCGACGGTGATACCTACTACGGGAACGAATACAGCGGCAGCCTTGAGAGCGCGCAGGGAGATATGAACGGCTCCGATTACTCCGGCAACCAAGAGGGCGTCATCGGAGATTACTTCAACAACATAGCAAAATAAACTGCCTTCGCGAGTCAAGGCGAAAAATAAAATCAACTTTAGAAAGTGAAAAAGAAAATGGTTACAGAAGAAAGCATCAAACAGTTCAGTGCACAGTGCAACCGGATCTTTGAGGAGACCGGGAAGGATATGATCGGTCAGTCCGAGGTCGTCGAAAACACCATCATAGCGCTTATCGCAGGCGGTAACGTTCTGCTTGAGGGCGTTCCCGGAGTCGGCAAGACCCGTCTCGTCAGAACGCTCAGCCGCGTTTTCAACCTTCCCTTCTCGCGTATACAGTTTACCCCCGACCTGATGCCCGCCGACGTAACGGGTACCAACATCATAACGAAGGACGAAAACGGAAATTCGGCATTCCGGTTTGAGCCGGGCCCCATATTCGCGAACCTCGTGCTCGCGGACGAGATCAACCGTGCAACGCCGAAGACCCAATCCGCGCTGCTTGAGGCGATGCAGGAGCACACCGTTACCGTTATGGGCGTATCGCGCAAGATGAACGAGCCCTTCTTCGTTCTCGCCACGCAGAACCCCATTGAGCAGGACGGAACCTATCCCCTGCCCGAGGCGCAGATGGACCGCTTTATGTTCAAACTCATCGTACATAACCCCTCGCTCGACGAGCTTAAGGGCATCGTAAATATGACGCAGAAGACGATGGAAGAGGTCGCTTGCGAAGCCTGCAACGGCGAACAGCTCCTCGCTATGCGTGAAACGGCAAATCAGATCCCCGTCGCCGACGAGGTTCTTAACTTCGCAATGACCCTTATCTCGGCGACCCACCCCGACAGCGAATGCGCGTCGGCGGCGGCGAAAAAGTACGTCAGACTCGGCTCCTCCCCCCGTGGCGGTCAGGCACTGATCTCCGCGGCTAAGGTCAAGGCGCTTATGAGCGGGCGCTTCAACGTATCCTACTCCGACGTTGCCTCGCTCGCATACCCCGTGCTCCGTCACCGTATGAAGCTGAACTTTGAGGCGATCGCAGAGCGCGTCTCCGCCGACGATATCATCGGTCAGATCCTTGACGAGGTCGCAAAAAAGTGCAACGTCCATCTCGACAAATCTGCACAAACCAATTCGGAAGCGGGAGCTAACAAGAAAAATCGATGAAGGAATCTTACTTAAACGACGAATTTTTCAGTCGGCTTGAAGCACTTGCGTTTAATCTGCGCAAGGACCTCGGCGGTTTCTTCGGCGGAAAGCACCTCGTCTCCACGTACGGTCAGACGGTGGAATTCGCCGACTACCGCGAATATATGCTCGGCGACGACATCCGACGCATCGACTGGAATCTGTACAGCCGTTTTGAGAAGTATTTCATCAAGCTCTTTACCGACGAGCGTCAGATGCACGTCAGGATATACCTTGACTGCTCCGGCTCCATGGGCAAGATCAATCCGCATAAGGGCGCATACGCCGTCGGCGTTGCCGCCGCCATCGGATACCTTGCCGTGCACAATATGGATAAGGTCTCGTTTCACTTGATAAAGGGCAACAATGCCGAAAACCCCTTCGGCACCATCGTCGGAAAAAATGCATTCTTCAGATCCATGAACATCCTTGAACAGGTTGATTTCGTTGACGAGGCGGACCTTTCGTCCGCCATCGTCAACGATCCCACGATCGGCACGGGTGACGGTCTGACGATCATTATATCCGACTTCTTCTCTGAAAACGACTGGAAAAAGGGAGTCGATTACCTCGTCTACAAAAAGCAACAGATTATGCTTGCGCAGATCTATTCGCCCGACGAGCTCGATCCCTCATATACCGACAGGGTCCACCTGATAGACGCCGAGGCGGCTGACATTGCCGACGCGAAAAATATGAAGATCAGGATAAACAAATCAATGCAGCAAGCGTTTAAGGAAGCCGTTACGCACTTCTATAACGATATCAACGATTTCTGCACGAGAAGGGATGTTGGCTTTATGGCACTTGACTGCGAAAAACCGATAGAAAAGGAGCTGTTCTCCGAACTGCTCAAGCGAGGTACGGTATCGTGAAATTTCTGATCCCCTTAGGGCTTCTCGGTCTGCTCGGTATCGTTGCGCTTATTATCATCTACTTAATCAAGCCGAATTACCAGCAGAAGCTGATCTCCAGCACGTTTATCTGGAAGCTCAGCCTAAAACTTAAAAAACGCAGGATACCGATAAGCAAGCTGCGCAGCATCCTTCTGATCGTGTGCCAGATTCTTATCGTGACCCTTGCCTCCCTCATCCTTGCCAATACGGTATTTGTGTACAAGGATGAGATCACCCAGCCGGAGGTCGTGCTGATCGTGGACTCCTCGGCAAGTATGCGCACAAGCAACGGCGACGATACGCGCTACGAGCGCGCCGTACAAGCTGCGATAGAGCAAGCCGAAGCCGCCTTCGCCACCGACGGCATAGTATCCGTGATAATTGCGGATAACACCAACAGCTTTTTTGCGGAAAGACTTGACAGCTCCTACTCGGATCAGGTCATCGGCGACCTTCACGCGCTGATTGACGAGGATAAGTGCTCATACTCAACGTCGGATATGCAGGCGGCTCTCGACCTCTCCGATAAAGTTATGAGCATCAATCCGGCGGCTAAGATCTTCGTCTACACCGATGCGGAATATCCGAACGTTTCCGAAAACATCACTCTTGTGAACGTCGCCGACAGCACCGAATGGAACGCGGCAATCCTTGACGCGCGCGCCGAGTACGAGGATAACTACTACACCTTCTACGTCGACGTGGCGAGCTACGGCAGAGACCGCGAGCTTGAGGTCAGCCTTACGGTCTTCGGTCTGAACGCCATAGACAGCGAGGATGCCACGAACGACACGATGACGCTCAAGCAAACGGTGTCGTGCACGTCCGATGAGACGCACACGGTCGTCTTCAAGTACTTTATGGACGACGTTGACGGCAGTACCGAGGCTTCGAAAACCTTCGAGGAATCTATGCCGGACAATTACACCCTCTACGTTATGAACACCGAGGAACGCGTGTTTTCTTATAACTCGGTCAACATCAGCATAAACGAGGACGATTCCCTTTCGCTTGACAACAGCTTCAACATCTACGACGGTATCAAAGAGCTGATAAAGATCCAATATTACAGCTACGGCGTAAACGACAGCGGCACTGCGATAGGATCGAACCCATTCGTGGAATCCGCGCTTGCCGCCCTCAAGAGCAACAACACGAAAAATTGGGATATTCAGGTGACCAAGGTCAAGATGGGCAACGAACCCGCGACCAAGGGCTTCGATTTCTACATTTTCGAGCACACGATGCCCGAAAAGCTCCCGACCGACGGTATCGTATTGCTTATCGACCCGCTGTCGGCACCCGTGGGCTCGGGTATCTCGATCGACGAGATAGTGAGCTTCGGCAAAAACCTTGTCTACCTTGCTCCCGAGACGGACCACCCGATACTTGACAACATTGACCCCACGAGAATAAGCGTCAGCCGCTATAACAAGGTCAACTACGACTCCAGCTACACGGCGCTTATGTCCTACGCCGGCGATCCTATGCTGCTTATCAAGAACGACGAGGAGGCACGCGTCGGTATCATATGCTTCTCATTGCACTATTCGAACTTAGCTTTGACCGTAGACTTCCCGCTTATGATCTGCAATATGTTCGACTACTTCAACCCCACGACGGTTGAAAAGAGTTCGTTTGAGACAAACGAAACGATCAAGATCAACTCCCGCAGTGATGCCATCAACGTCAAGGGTTATGAAACCAACCTTGAGCTGACGAGCTTCCCCACCGAGCTGACGATGACCGTTCCCGGCTCATACGAGCTGTCCCAGATCACCTATTCCGGGAAAATGGTCTATAATACGATCTACGTACGCACTCCGGCAGAGGAGAGCCATATCAACACCGTCGGCGGATCGCTTGAATCCCCTGACCGTCAGATAGACGAAAGCGATTTCTACAACGACCTGCTCCTCTATCTTGCGTGCGCGTTGGTAGCCCTGATCCTGCTTGAGTGGTACCTGAACCACAGGGAAACCAGCGTGTAAGGAGGTAGGGAAAATGATCAAAAATCTGCAAATTCAATTCAGTTATCCCTGGCTTCTGCTGGTGTTTCTGCTCGGACTCGGGATCACGGTGCTGCTGTATTTCCGACTCTCGAAGCGATACAGAAAGACCCGCAACCGCATAACGTCTATGATCCTTCATATCGTCGTGCTTGCCCTTGCCGTCCTTACGATGGCGGGGATGATCTTCACCTACCAGATACCGAACGAGGAGAACCAGATAGTCCTGCTCGTCGATATGTCGGATACGGAGGAGCAGTCCGCACAGGCGCGCGACGACCTTGTCGAACGGATCCTTGATATGGGTCAGTACGACGGCTACAAAATCGGCGTCGTTACCTTTGGGTACGATCAAGTCTACGCCGCAGAGCTCACGTACGAGATAGACACCGTTATGGACCTCTATCTGTCGGCAGACAAGCCCGATACAAGCGCGACCGATATCGCGTCGGCGTTGAATTACGCCTCCAATCTCTTTGACGGCAAGCAAAACGGCAAAATAGTCCTCATCACCGACGGTAAGGAGACCGATAACGAGGCGGAATCCACTATCCGCTCGATAGCGGCAAAAGGAATCTGCGTCGATATTGCCTACGTTTCATCCTTCTACGACGGAGATGACGTAAAGCTTCTCGCTGCCGAGCTGCCGGATTACCACGTTACGCTCGGATCGCCCTGCAAGCTCTCGGTCACGCTCAATGCAAACCACAGCAACGGCGCGACGGTAGAGCTCTACGACAACGGCGTTCTCGTCGGATCGCAGCTTGCCGAGGCATCCTCGGGCGATCAGACGGTCACCTTCGAGCACACCTTTGAGGAATACGGAATTCACTGCATCTCCTTCAAGGCGACGGGCAGCGACGATCTGCTGGAGCAGAACAATATCTACTGCACCTATCTTAACATCGAGAACTTCAACAAGATACTCGTGCTTGAGCATCAGGACGGCGAATCCGAGCTGCTCAAGGCAATGCTTGAGACTTCATATGCCGAATACGAGGTCAAGGTCGTGAATATCGTTACGGGCGACAACGTTCCCGCAACGGTAGAGGATCTTAAGCAATACGATCAGGTCATACTCAACAATATCGCCAACAGCGATATGCCCGAGGGCTTTGACGCGCTCCTGTACAGCTACGTAAACGATTACGGCGGCGGGCTGTTCACGGTGGGCGGATCGGATCTCAATTCGTCCTCCACCGGCGAGAGCGATCAATACGTTGCTCACTCGTATAACCGCAGCGATATGATCAACTCGCTCTATCAGAGTATGCTCCCCGTGCAGGCGATAAACTACACACCGCCGGTCGCGGTAATGATAGTTATCGACCGCTCCGGATCTATGGGCGGATCGGCCGACCCCGATTCGAAGTACAACCTTGCCCTGTCGGGTGTGGCATCCTGCCTTAATGCGCTCACGGAGAGAGACTACATCGGTATTATGACCCTTGACAGCGACTACGCCACGGTGTTGGAGCTCACTCCGCGTTCGCAGGAGGCGAAAATAGTCGCCGCCATCAACGAGGCAAGGGACAACGGCACCGGCGGTTCAACGGTATTCCCCGCCGCAATAGAGCGCGCAAGTATGTCATTGCTGACAGCCGACGTCGCAAGACGTCACGTCATCATAGTGACCGACGGTCAAGTGCCTACGACGCAGGAGGAAGAATACCTCAGCTACATTAAGGACTACCATCAAAGATACGGCATAACCTACTCGGTGGTCGGCATAGGCGTTTCGGGCTCTTACGCGGATCAGATGAAAAGAGCAACCGATCTCGGCGGCGGAAGACTCCACGCCTTCTCCAACGTCAACGATACCGCGCGCATTATGCGTGAGGAGCTTATGGTGCCCGAGATCAAGGAAGTCAACTACGAGACTTTCTATCCCACGATAGTCTCTCCCCTCTCGCCGCTCGTTAACGGCGTTGAGTTAAAGACCGACGAAAACGGCAAATCGACGCAAAAGGTAGCCTCCTCGCTTGACGGCTTCTACGGTGTAAAAGCGAAATCAAGCGCAGACGTGATCCTCGTCGGTGAGTACAACGTTCCGATCTATGCACAGTGGAACTTTGGGAAGGGCAAGGTCGGCAGCTTTATGTGCGACCTTAACGGTGTGTGGTCAGCCGACTTTATGGCGGAGGGCTCGGCGGGGCGTCAGTTTATACTGAACGCCGTCGCGGGACTTATGCCCACCGAATCGATCCGTAAAAATCAGCTCACGGTAACCGTTCGCCAGGATAACTACACCAACAACCTCAGCGTTCTGACCGAGCTTGGCGAGGGCGAACGGATAACCGGATACCTGCTGAAGCTCAACGACGAAAACGCGGAAAAGGTAACGCTCAGCGCCATTACCGCTCCCAACGACGGAACTAAGCTGTCCGACCTCGGGTGCTACGTCACCTCCGAGCTCAACGAAATATCCAATTACAGCAGATGCACCTTCACGGTAAAGGAAGGCGGCATTTACGAGCTCAGAGTTCAGAAGGTCGACGCCGCGGGCAACGTTCTCGCCGAATTCCTCGATTACCGCGAATTCTCGTATTCCGAGGAGTATCTTGACGTTGATGAGACGGTCGATATGACGTCCACCCTCACCGACCTTGCGGAAGCGGGCAACGGCGTGCTGATCGAGGATAACGAGGATCCCTTTGAGATCTTCGCAACCTTCGTCACCGCGTTCAACGCCAGCTTCGACCCCAGATACATCTTTATGATCATCGCGCTCGTCCTCTTCGTAACCGACGTGGCAGTGCGTAAGTTCAAATTCAAATGGCCGCACGAGCTGATACGCGCACGCGGCGAAAAGAAAAACGGAGGATCGGAAAAATGAAACGTTTAATAACGGCATTATCAATGTCCGCACTGATCCTTCTCGTTGCGATCGCATTCACATCCTGCAGCACCGACGGACTTGACACCCCGACCGGACTCAGCGTCAACGGGGACAACGACCTTTCGTGGTCGTCTGTCCTCCTGGCGCGTTCGTACGTCGTCGAGATCACGCATCCCAACGGCGAGATAACCGAGGAAACTACGCGTAAAACGTCCTTTTCTATCTCCGGCTACGACGAGGGAGATTACGGGTTCCGCGTAAAGGCTCGCGGCGGAAAGGAAAACGATACCTGGTCCGAATGGTCCGAAAAGTTCTCGTTTTATAAGAACTATGAAACGGGGTGCGTTTACGAGCTGTCCAACACCGGTACGGAATATACCATAAAGCGCGGCGGAAGCGCAAAGAACGTCGTTATCATTGAGGACGTTTACAACGGAAAGCCGGTAACGGCAATTGCCGACAACGCCTTCAAGGGTAACAAGGATATCGTGGAGGTCGTGATAGGTGCCAACGTCAAAACAATAGGCGCCGGCGCCTTCTATAACTGCGGCAGTCTGACAAAGGTGACTGTCCCCGACGGGGTCACCTCCATTGGTGAAGCGGCGTTTCAGGGGTGCCGTATGCTTGAAAGCGTCAATATTCCCGCGGGAATAGACACGATACCCGAGTCCTGCTTCATCAACTGCAAATCGCTTTCATCGATCACGCTCGGCGAGAATATCACCTCGATCGGCGAATCCGCATTTGAGAACACCGCGATCGAGAGCCTCGTAATCCCGAACAGTGTTACAAAAATAGGAGCCGAGATCTGCTCCGGGGCCTCGGCACTGACCGAGATCACCGTCGGAACCGGGCTTACGTCGATCCCAGACAGCGCATTCTACCATATCTCAACCTTGAAGACGGTAAAATTCGCCGAGGGAAGCCAAATCACCTCCATCGGTAAATACGCATTTGCCGAGAGCACCGCGCTTGAGACTATCCACCTGCCCGAATCGGTTACGTCGATAGGCAACGGCGCATTCAGAGGCTGCTCGTCATTGAGTGACGTAACCATTACCGACAATATAACGAGCATCGGGCTCAACGCCTTCACCGATACGAAGATCTACACCGACACGACGGAAAATTTCGTCTACGTCGGCAAATGGCTGGTAGCGGTAAAGGATCGCACTTCCTTGGTAAAAATCGTTGCCGCCGACATTAAAAACGATACTCTCGGTATTGCCGACGGATGCTTCCGTGAATCCACGGAGATGGAGCAGATAACTCTTCCCGATTCGGTAAAATACTTAGGCACGCAAGCCTTCTACTCCTGTACCAAGCTACAGCTTTTTGCATCCGGAAAGGGTCTTGAGGAGATAGGCTCGTACGCCTTCGGCGGTTGTTCCGCCCTCTTCAACCTGCAGCTTAAGGATTCGTTAAAAACGATAGGCTCATACGCCTTCATCGCTTGCATCAGCCTTAACAACAATACTAATTATTCCATTATCCCGGACTCGGTAACGAGGGTCGGAACGTACGCTTTCTACGGCACGGCTCTGTGGAACTCCCCCGACGATGCTCACATCATCTACGCGGGCAATTGGGTGGTCGGATATGACTCCCAGGTACTTCCTTTCGGCACCGTCAATCTCGATGATAAAGTCATCGGCGTGGCGGATTACGCCTTTATGAACTGCGAAGCCGTGTCCAACATAAAGAATTTGAGCAAATGCAAGAACATCGGAGTCGGTGCCTTCTACGGTTGCCTCTCGCTCGGAACGGTCACCTTACATAAAGATATCAAGGAGATAAAGAGCTACACATTCTTCAACTGCCAGAGTCTGTCGGTGGTGAATTTCCCGACGAGGCTTGAAACGATCGGCAACTCCGCCTTCCGCGGATGCTTGTTGCTGACGTCCTTGGATTTGGCAGAAGAAACGTTCTCGCTCAAGTCGATCGGGTCCCTGGCATTCTACGGTTGCAAGAACATCAAGACCGTCACCTTCGGCGATGAGATCACCGAAATCGGCTACGGTGCATTCAGACAGTGCCATTCGATCACGAAAATCACGATCCCCGGCACGGTACCGAACATCAGCACCTACGCATTCTCCTTCTGTGTCGCATTAAATGATTTGACGATAGAAAACGGCGTCGAAACGATAGGAAACAAAGCCTTCTACGGATGCAAATCGCTTACCGAAGTGACCCTTCCCGACTCTGTGAGCTCAATAGGTAAGAGCGCGTTCTACAATTGTACGGCGCTTACCGAGTTCGATTTCGGGAATTCAATCGCCTCGATCGGGGACTTCGCATTCTACAACGTCTCCGGTCTGACCGAGCTGAGCATTCCGACATCCCTTGAAAGTGTAGGCAAATACGCATTCAAAGGTATGACGGGTCTGCGTGCCGTTATAATTCCCGACAACGTCAAGACGATCGGTGCCTCCGCATTCTACGGTTGCTCGGGCGCGACCTTCTTCGTCGAAGTCGGTGCCGACACCTCCGAATGGGACGTGCGTTGGAATTCCTCCAACCGTCCGGTCATCAGCGGAGTAAAGCTGTCGGAGGACGGGAGCTACGTTGAATCCCTCACCGTAAGTGAGAACACGGTCAAGAACGGCAAGTACATCTCAACCTCGATCACACCTATCTGCAATCCTTCAAGAACGGGGTACGTTTTCTCCGGTTGGCAGAAAGCCGACGGAACGTTTATCGGTACCGCCCTCATCGAAAACGAGAAATCGGGATCCGAGCTCACCGCCGTTTGGACATCAACGTCCGTCATCCCCGATCAGGGTGACGTAACGGATGATATCGCACCAATAGAATGACGCAGGTCGATCCGGATATTGTGCCGGGCACAATATCCGGATCGCTATGAGAAAGACAGCAATTCCGGTTTGATCCGGTTTTATATACAAAACTTATTTTCAGAAGACTTTCGTCACCGAAAGCAAAGAGGTACTATGAAAAAAACGAAAATTTTTCTTTTGATAGGTACGCTCGTACTGCTGATGGGTCTGCTTGCATCCTGCACCGCAACGGAGCAAGTAAACGTTACCGTAGTCAGCAATAACGGCGCTGCCGATACCGTAGTCACGGTAGAGAAAAACACGTCGTATACCCTCCCCACCGTCACTCGTGACGGCTATACTTTTGTAGGATGGTATTTGACCGCGGACTTCAGCGGAGACGCGGTAACGTCCGTCACGCCCGAATCCGACGTTACGGTGTACGCCAAGTGGGAAAAGCTCAAGCTCCACAAGCTGACGCTCGATACCGACGGCGGAAGCCTTGCTACGACCGAATTTGAGCTCAAAGCGGGCGAGAGCATCTACGACAAGGTCTCGTCGCTCGTCCCCGAGAAGAGCAACTGCAAATTCGGAATGTGGACCCTCGACGGCAAGGAGCTCACCTCCGACGCGGTTATGGGCGATTCGGACGTCACGCTCGTAGCCAAGTACAAGGCGAAGTACACCGTTGAGATCTATCTGCAAAACGGCACGCTCGACGGCTACGACAAGAGCTCCGACACGGTAGAGGATTACCTCTACGTCGGCACGGCCTTCAAGTCCGAGCAGACCCTTGCCGGATACACCGAGATATCGCACACCGACAGCGTGACCGAGCTCGTGATATCCGACGACCCCGCCAAAAACGTCTTCAAGCATTATTTTGACAGAAAAACCTTCTCGCTGACCTTCGTATCCAACTACCCCGACGGATCGGCGGATCAGAAGAAGAGCGAGACTCTTATCAACGGGATAAAGACCGCGCTGCCCTTCGTCAGCTTTGAAATGGACGGCTACTACCTTGAGGGCTGGGCACTTTCCAAGGACGGCGAGATGGTCTACCTCTCTCACATTATGGACGCGAACCTCTACAACGGTACCGGTTCCGATGTTGAGGAGATCACCGCCGACGGTGAGGACATCACGCTTTACGCCGTTTGGAGCAAGGGTTATACCGACCTCTTCGGCGGCAGCGACATTATGTACGTCTCCAACGAGAAGAACACAGTGTACCTGTATCGCGGCGGAAAGTACTTCAAGGGTACCGTAAAGAAGAACAAGATCCTCTTCGATAACGAGGAAATCGCCGAAGGAAGACTTAACTCGGACGGCAAGACGTTCCTCTACTGCAACGTTTCGCGTCAGGAGATCGCCGCGACCCTTTACGATGCCCAAAAGGGTCTTAACTCGCTCATCAAGCTCTACTTCGATGAAGCGAACGGCGTGACCTACTCTGTGCAGAACGCCACGGGAACGACCAACGAATCAAAGGGCGAATTCTTCTTTAACGAAGACGGGTATATGGTGACCACCTTTACCGAGGGCGACCTTAAGGACACCACGATCACCTTCGCGGTATCTACCGTCACCTATAACAACGCGCAAACGCTCGTATTTATGGTCAGAAACGACGCCGAGGTTGAGCTCGGTCAGCTTCTGTACTTCACGGTCCAGGACAATAAGCTTGCCCCTATGACCGACGACGACGGCAACCCCGTCGGTGATATCACGCTCAACGGCTTTGGCGTTGCTTACTATAATCAGGGCACGTCAACGACGAGCTTCTATTACACCTACGACAAGGACGCCGGCACGATAACGCTGCGCACAAGCAGCTCCTCCAGCCCGGCAACCGTCAAGCTTATCACCGTTGACGGCAAGCTCGGATACGTCATTTACAACAGCAGCTCCGACGTTTCATACGATATCGAGGACGGCTCGAAGCTCACGGTCGACGGTATATATACCGCTACCTACACCGACAAGAACGGTACGAAGTACGAGGGCTTCTACACCACGTCAAGCTCCGCACTCGGAGGAACGATCCTCTCCTTCGTCGATAAGGACGGTCAGACCCACAAGTTTATGCTTACGACCGTTAAAAACGAGGTGGTGACCGATCCCACCAACCCCGACAGCGGCACAACGACCGAGACGAAGGTCGTCGTAACCGTTCTGTCCGCAACCTACGTTGAGTATTACTACCTCGGCGAGGGAGTAACGGACAGCGAGGGAAATACTGGAATCTCCATCTGGCGCCTGCCGCTCTTCGTCTTCAACGGCAAGGACCTCAGCACCGTTACGGTCTACGGATACAATAAGAACGTGGGCTACTTCAAGATAGCGTACGGCACCGTAGTCTATAACACGGCTACCGACAGCTACACGTTGACGGTCACCGAGAACTACGACCTCCCCGAGGGTGTGGAATCGCTGACCAATCCGCTCGACTTCTCTGACGTGAAGACCTGCGTATTTATGCTCAACGGCAGCTCCTATTCTTACAACATCCACTTCTGGCTCACCTACACCGACGAGGTAGGTACAGTTCATAACGATCAGAAGACCTACACCGCGAAAAACGGCGACACGATCACCCTTGTCAGCGGAATGGTCCTCTATACCTCGAACGGCAAGACGGCCGTCGGTGCATACTCCGCCGCAACGAACGACACCTACATCGCCGCGGTGCTTGACGGCGAGACGGTGTACTTCGATCTGAATGAGGATGACGCAAGCTTCACCGCATATAAAACCATCTCCGAGATCTTCTATTACGTCAACAAGGACGGCACGATCAATAAATCCTGCTACCTGGTGATCGACGCGAGAAAGAAGAACATCACCTACTACGTCATCACGACCGACGATAACGGACAGTCGGTAACGCAGGAATACGTCGGATCGCTTGAGCTTACCGGCTCGCTGTCGCTGACCGGATACTCTGTCTACCGATTCAAGTCGACCGACGGTAAAGTCGATATGAACTTCATCGGCGTCACCCTCTCGGGCACGAATTATATGTTCGTGTACGACAAAGCGTACGAAGGCACGTTCTTCTCCACCAACACCTCTAACGGCATCCTGTCGCTTGACGGTTACGGATTTGCCGCAACCTACAGTGACGGCGAGGGACGCGACGTCATCGGTATGTATCAGCTCGACGGTGACAACGTAAGCATTACCGCCTCGGGAGTAACGTACAACTTCTACGTAAACGGCACGTCCTGCGCACTCCGCAGTGATGAGTACGGCAAGACCTACGTTTTAGCGGACAATCAGGTCTTCCAGGGCGTTTACGTCACGCTTGACGGCCTCGGCGGTGCCAAGGTCTTCAAGTACGTAAAGAACGCCGACGGCGAATACGATCTCACGTACGTCGACGAGAAGGGCACCTACACGCTTGACGGCAACTATATTACGCTGAAATACGCCGACGGCAACAAGGAATACACCCTCGATTGCAAGCTCGGAACGCTCAGCACCGGCAGTTACGCTTACAACGCGCTCAACGTTCTGCACAACGAGGTGGTGTATACCTACATCAACGAGAAGGATTGGTCGATCCTTCGCCTTGAGAACGACGGCACGGCAACGAAGTACCTGACCAGCGGAAAGATTGAGACCGGCACCTACTCGCTCGTAACCGAGACCCTGCTCTACTACGTCAACTCCGATATGTCCGAGGCGTTTATATACGTTTACGACACCGAAAAGGGCACGGCAACACCGCGCACTTACAACGCAACCGCATACTACACGAAGGACCTTGAATCGCTGTTCTTCACCAAATACGGTTTCGCGATCTTCGACAACAGCACAAGGTACTATTACACGATAGACGACAACAATAACGTCACGCTCTTCCACCTTGACGAGGAAGCCGCAAACAAGAACGTTTACGGATACGTTGAGGAGAGCTTCGGCGACTTCAGCGACGTCAAGGAATACAACGGCAAGACCTATTACAAGAACGACGGCTTCGCGGTCAACTTTGTAAGAGAGGCCGACACGAAGGATCAGTACCCCGTCCGCGTAAGTACCGATCTGTCTCTTCCGATCGAGCTGCTCACCTTCTCACCCTCCGGTGACGATACCTTCTCGGTAAACGGCACGGTGGTCCTCAACGGCAAGAGCTACTCCTGCACCGTTATCAAGGACGAGGAAGGCGAGATGTACGTTGTACTTTCGGCAACCAGCGGTTACCTGTATTTCAATATCACGATCAATTATCAGGGCGGCGGCATCGGCAGTGAAGCCAGAAGCACCTACAAGGTCAACGGTCTGTCTTACTACCGCTCCCTTCCCTCGTATACCTACCTGCAGTACTACTACATCTACTACGTGCTCTTCCAGCAAAAGATTTCCAATAGCTTCGGAACGATAGTAATCGGAAGCGATTACGACGTGGACGGCAATGAGGGAGACCCCTACATTGACGCTGCGTTCGGAAAATCCTCCGGTATGATCGACAGCAACGGCGACCTTATCGAATCGATCGAGCACGGAGCGCTTACCTACCTTGGAAACAGCTATTATCAAGCAGACTTCACGGGTGCGGATGGGCAGAAGTACTCGCTGATCTTCACCACGAAGACCTACTCGTCGCTCAAGACGACGGGCTACTACGTTCTCGCCCTCGTGCGCGAGGAAACGGTCGAGGCGAACGACGGATACGCCGTCACGGTCTCAAGGATCGTTATGTCCGACGCGGGCTACTCCGCCGGCACCTTCTACTCCATCTCGCTGTCGAAGGACGGCAAGGAGATTGCCGCCGACGGCTCGGTAGCTATCAAGGGCAACGACCTCTACTACGTCACAAGAACGACCGACGAGAACGGCAAGGTGACCGCCGCAGAGTACTACACGATCTCCCTTAGCGAGAAATCGTCGGGAACGGTCGGCGACGAAGGCTCCTCCAACAAGTCGTTTGCGCTTTACGAGAGCGCGAAGGTCGAAAAGTCGCAGGCTCAGCTCGCCTACACCGCCGACGGAACGCAGTGCGTTGAGATCCTTGGGGATAACACGATCCTCTTCATCACCACGTTTACGACCGATGCGGACGGTAAGACGACACACACTGTGACGCTCGTCTCCAATTGCAGCTATGAAAACGGCGTATATTCGATCACCACCTACGGCAGCGCATCGAAGAAGTACACCGTAACCGTTACCGATGGCGTTGCCACGTTAACGGAGGTCACCGAAACGACCGATCAGACCGCGTAATACAGTCTGAATAAACCCTTCTTCGGGGCTTTCATACGAAAGCCCCGAAGTTTTTTCTTTTATCCCGGTTCTTGCTTTATTCATACGGGTATGCTATAATACGAACGGAAAAGAATTCAGGAAAGGATCATTCAGACATATGAATATCACAAGCGATATCCTTTATATCGGAGTCAACGACCACCGCATAGACCTCTTTGAGGGGCAGTATAAGGTCCCGAACGGAATGGCGTACAATTCATACCTTATAAATGATGACAAGATAGCCGTTATCGACACCGTGGACCGTGAATTCACGCACGAATGGCTCGACAATCTCGACAAGGCACTGAACGGCAGAACGCCCGATTACCTCATCGTACAGCATATGGAATTCGACCACGCCGCAAATATACGGAGCTTTACCTCAACCTACCCGAATGCTACCGTCGTAGCCTCGGCAAAGGCGTTCACTATGATGCAAAACTTCTTCGGCGCCGATATTGCCGAAAAGCGTATAACGGTGAAGGAGGGCGACACCCTTTCGCTCGGGAAGCACACGCTGAGCTTCATTGCCGCCCCGATGGTCCATTGGCCCGAGGTCACGCTCACCTATGATTCAACCGACAGGGTTCTCTTCTCTGCCGACGGATTCGGAAAATTCGGTGCACTTGACGTCGATGAGCCTTGGGACGACGAGGCGCGCAGATACTATATCGGCATCGTCGGGAAATACGGCGCACAGGTACAGGCTCTGCTGAAAAAGGCGGCAACGCTCAATATTGAGAAGATCTGCCCTGCGCACGGTCCTACCCTGTCGTCCGACCTCGGGCACTACCTCGGACTGTATAATATCTGGTCATCCTACTCGGTGGAGAGTGAGGGAATAGTCATAGCGTACACGTCGGTCTACGGGAACACGAAAAAGGCGGTCGAGCTGCTTGCCGACAAGCTCAGGGCGCGCAACTGTCCGCAGGTGACTGTCCACGACCTTGCCCGCACCGATATGTCGGCTGCCGTCGCAGATGCATTCCGCTACGGGCGCCTCGTGCTCGCCACGACGACCTACAACGCCGGAATATTCCCGTATATGCGTGATTTCATCGAGCATCTTACCGAGCGCGGATTCCGTGATCGGACCGTTGCCTTCATCGAAAACGGCTCGTGGGCGCCCCTCGCCGCCAAAACGATGGCTAAAATGCTGGAGGATAGCAAAAACATTACGGTAGCCTCCAACACCGTGCGCATCCTTTCGGCGCTTAACGACGGGAGCACCGCACAGCTTGACGCGCTTGCCGACGAGCTTTGCCGCGACTATATCGCGCAGGGGGACTCGACGGCGAACAAAAACGATCTTTCGGCACTCTTCAATATCGGCTACGGACTGTACGTCGTTACCTCTAACGACGGCAAGAAGGATAACGGTCTGATCGTCAACACCGTATCACAGGTCACAAGCTCGCCGAACCGCATCGCCGTCTGCCTTAATAAGCAGAATTACTCCCACCACGTCATCAAGCAGACCGGAATTATGAACGTCAACTGCCTGTCGGTCGACGCGCCCTTCGACGTATTTGAAACCTTCGGCTTCAAGAGCGGCAGAAGCGTAGATAAATTTGACGGTATGACCCCGTTGCACAGTGACAACGGGCTTGCCTTCCTGCCGAAATTCATTAATTCCTTCCTGTCGCTGAAGGTGGAGCAATATATAGATATGGACACACACGGTATGTTCATATGCTCGGTCACAGAGGCTCGCGTGCTCTCGGACAAGGAGACGATGAGCTACACCTACTATCAGGAGAACGTCAAGCCAAAGCCGCAGACCGACGGCAAAAAGGGCTGGGTCTGCAAGGTCTGCGGATACGTCTACGAGGGAGAAGAGCTCCCCGCGGACTTCATCTGCCCGCTGTGCAAACACGGTGCCGCCGACTTTGAACCTATCGAATAAGTCATCACGAAATTTCACACGCCGAGCATATAGGATCAACGCAAGGCATCACTTGATAGTTGCCTTCCCCGGTGGGGGAAGGTGGCAGCCGAAGGCTGACGGATGAGGTGTCATTTTGCGCAAAGGTGACTCCTCATCCACCGCTGCCGCGGTCCCCCTTCTCCCGCAGGAGAAGGCTATTTAAAGCGTCTCGTGCCCCATCGGTATGACCGATGGGGCACGAGATGCTTCTTCTTGCGAGCTCACTCACCCGCGCCGTATATCATCGCAAGTCCGCCGGTAGAGGTCTCGCGATACCCGGAATTCATATCCTTGCCGGTGCGATACATAACCTCCACTATCTGATCGAACGACACCTTGTGCTTGCTCTCAAGCGTGCCGGCAAGCATCACGGCATTGAACGCCTTTATGCTCGCCATAGCGTTGCGCTCGATACAGGGGATCTGCACCAAGCCGAGTACGGGATCGCAGGTCAAGCCGAGATTATGCTCCAATGCTATCTCCGCCGAGCATTCGATCCCCGATACATCAAGTCCGTTGAGCTCGGCAAGCGCTGCCGCCGCCATAGAGCAGGCAACGCCGACCTCAGCCTGACAGCCGCATTCCGCGCCGCTGACCGAGGCGTTTTGCTTCACGATGCTCCCGATCACCCCCGCGACGGCAAGCGCGTCAAGTATCCTCTCGGTGCTCTCTCCCCTGTCGCGGTACATATAGTACAGGATAGCCGGCACAATTCCCGCCGAACCGCAGGTCGGTGCCGTTACCACCACGCCGTTGTCGGCATTCTCCTCGGCAACCGCAAGCGCATAGGACGAAATATTGCGCGTTTCGCGTACAAGCGGCATCTCGCCGTCTGTATGAGCGTTATACAGGGCGTGTGCCTTTCGCTCAAGCTCCAAGCCGCCGGGAAGCACACCGTACCGTCCGAGCCCGCGCTCGACCGATTCCCTCATAGCCTCCCATACCGTTTCAAGGTACGGATAAACGTCAGGCTCGTAATACCGCACGTATTCGGGAAGAGTCATTCCCTTCTCCCTGACGAACTTTTTAACGTCGGCAAAGCTCCCCTCGGGATACACTTCGCCGAATTCGGACAGTGCCTCCCCGTTTATCAGGACGTTTCCGCCGCCGATGCTCGTCGCGCTTACAAGCTCCGTCGGCTCACTGCCGTCCGACAGTGAATATACCTTCAAAAAATTGGGGTGCGGCAGGTCGCCCGTCTCGCGGTCGAACACTATCTCGGTATCCTCTCCAAGCACCTCACGAAGCACACGGTCGGTACCGTGCCCCCGCCCGGTAAGGGCAAGCGATCCGAAAAGCTCGACCCTGTATCTGCCCCTGCCGAAGGTCTGAAGCACGTATTCAGCCACACGTTGCGGACCGATAGTGTGTGAGCTCGACGGTCCCTTTCCTATTTTGTAAAGCTCCCTCAGCGATTTCATCTTACTTAAGCGCCCGCGCTCCCTTTCGGGCGGACGCATCCTTTCTTAATTATCGGCACCGCGGAACAACGGTCAGCCTATATTTCAAGCACGATCCGAAGTGCAACGTAAAGCTTGGCAAGCCCGTGGTTGGCTTCTTTCAAGCCCTCAACCTCATATTTTTCGTCGCTCAGCACGTCTCCCGCCTCAAGAAAGCAGTAAAGCTCGTATTGATTGAAGTCGCACGACGCCTGAACCCCCGCGATCTCCATCTCCACGGCAATACAGCCCTCCTTGCGCCTTGCGGCGACAAGTCCGCGCGTTTCGCGTCCCATACAATCGGTCGTCCAAATACGCCCGCAAACGTAGGGGATCCCCGCGCTCTCAAATATTTTTGCCACCCTGTCGCAGTTTTTGATCCCTATATAATCCGCCGGAGGCGCGTAATAGTAGGACGCTCCCTCTCCCCGATAGCTCTCGGTCGGAACTATAAAATGTCCGTCGGTCACGCCGCGGTCAAGACTGCCGCAGGAGCCGAAGAGCACGAATTTCCGGGCGCCCGTGATCCACGCCGCCTCCTCACATTGCGCGACGGCAAGCGCGGAGCCGATCATAGACAGATAGAAGGCAAACTCGCGGCCGTGATAAACGGTCTTATAAATGCTCCGCTTGCCGTTGCACGATCCCAGCTCTCCGATCTTTTCACACGGAAAACTGTCGATCAAATGTCGGTATATCTCATCCGAGAAAACAATAAGGCATACGTCGACGAAGTGTCCCGGCTCGCCGTAGAAATCGCGAAGGCTCATAACGGACTGCGTGCTTGCGTCGTAGCAATCGGTTATCATAGATTCTCCCTTTCAGTCAAGTATCGCGTTTTGAGCCTTAAGCTCACGCTGAAGCTCTTTAATATCTATCTTTTTCGGAGATACGCCTTGCCCGACGGCGATCGCCGCGGCATTGCCCGCCGCCTGTCCCATAGCCATAGCCGCCGGCATACAGCGCATACCTCCGACCGCCTGCGACTCACACGAAAGGGTCTTGCCCGCCACAAGCAGGTTATCGCACCCCATCGGAAGCAAGCTGCGGTAAGGAATGTAATAACGCTTGGCGATCTCGATCTTAAAGTTCCCCGTCTCGGTCGGCACACGGTTATGGATATCCATACCGAAGCCGTAAACGGCTATCCTGTCGTCAAATTTTGTACCCTTGCTTATATCCTCAACGGTAACGGTGTATTCTCCCCGCACGTGTCGGCTCTCCCGCACGCCGAGGACCGGGGCAACCCGCATAAGGAGCGCATCCTCAAACCCTGCCGTCTTACCGTGCAGAACCGCGTAGGCATCGGCTACCTGCCGCCTTGCCTCGGCGTGTGCCCGCGTCATACTCCCCGAATCGGCGGCATCGACGTTGTACACGTGGTAGTGGTTCACCTTGTAAACGCCCTTGGTCGGCGTTCTGTATGCCTTTACCGGGGACTCGGGCTTGGCGGTGTAACGCTCGTCGCAGACGTTACCGACCTCAAACATAAGGGTCCCGGGCTGGGGGATCCCCGTCTGCTCGTCGCCCTTGTAGGTCGGCACCGTAGCCTCACACGCAACGGCGGCAATGCCGGTGCAGTCGATAAAGATCTTCGCCTTGACCGCTATAAGTCCCTCCAACGCAAGAAGGACAGCTCCCGTTATTCTGCCTCCCTCTGTCACACAGGATGCAAACCTCGTATAACACAGGGTATGCACGCCCGCCTCGCGCACCATCCCGTCGAGCAGAGTCTCAAGGGCAAATGAGTCAAAAGGCGTTACGTGTCTGTGATATTTTTTAAGATACGAGGTGTAAACACTCTTCGCCTCGGTCAGATCGGGCGAAACGGCGGCATCGGCTTCGCAGAGCCGATCCACGATCTCACGGAAGATCCCGCCGACCGTCGGCTCATCGCCGTCACGGTCGTAGGAGGTCATAAAAGGTCCCACAAGTCCGGACGTTGCCATTCCGCCGAGAGCTCCGGTCGCCTCCACAAGCAGGGTGTTCATCCCCTTGCGTGCGGCACAGATCGCCGCGGCAACACCCGCGGGACCTCCCCCGATCACGCAAACGTCGTATTCGCCGTAAAGCGGCACGTCACGGGTAAACTTCATAGCTGCACCTCCGCCTCGCTTAGCGAGGTCCTTTTGTTTCGGTATATTTTCACCGTGTCGGCGTTATCTCCGCCAACACGAGCTCGGTAGGGTTAAAAAGCCGTGGGATCGGTCGCGAGGTATTCGTCAATCCCCGACTGACGATAAGCCTCCCGTCATAAACGCCCGAGGTATATCGCGGAAGTATCCCCTGCCCCGGTGCGTACAATCCGCGCCCGAAAAGCCTTATCTGACCGCCGTGCGCGTGTCCGCTGAGAACAAGGTCCACCTTCGTCTCACTTAAATACTTATAAAAATATTCCGGATGATGACAGAGCAGGAGCTTAAAGCGATCGGTCGAAAGGAAGCCGTCAAGCCACCCGAGGCGGGGCTTCAGATCAGCATTCGTCATGCCGCTCGTAAGTCCGCCGATGCGAAGCTCGCCGACCTCGGCAAAGCCGTCGTCAAGCAGCCTTGCCCCGCTCCCGGCAATGGCATCAAGATTCTCCCGCAAGCATTTTCTGTTTTGATTTTGACGGTAATAGTGCCCGCAGAGCTCGTGATTCCCGAGAGAATAGAAGGTCGGAGCGATCTTCGCCGCCCCGCGAAGCAGAGCAAACGCATTCGCGTGGGAGGCAACGATCCGATCGTTCGGTGCTCGCTCGCCCTCCCGACAGTCCAACCGATCGGTAAGGTCGCCCGTCACCGCAATAATATCGGGACGTAACCCGTCAAGCGCCCCGAGCACGTCGGAGCCGTCGCGATCGTGCAGATCGGCAACGACGGCGATACGGTATCCCGCCCGTAGCTTGTCACTCTTTATCTTGTATCGGGTGACCCTCATTCCGCTATCCCCCGTTCGGCATCGGTCGGATCAAGCAGGTGAAAGCTCCACCCACCCGCTCCGTCCGGGAGTGAAAAGCCTATCATCCCGTCGCAATTCTTCTTGTCCCGAGCCGCCGCAGCTATCACGTCGTTCGGAGGGTATTTAAGCGCCGCATCGAGCCCGTAAGCCCCCGTAAGCGCCCGCAACCGCACCGAATAACCGCTCGGGCAAAGCCCCAAGCGCTCGGCAAGTCGCGCCTCGGCAACCATACCGACGGCGACCGCGCGCCCGTGCGTGACCCGATATGAGCTGAGCAGCTCTATCGCGTGCCCTACGGTGTGCCCGAAATTTAGCCGTCTGCGCTCGCCGCGATCGAATTCGTCGGCAAGGACGGTCCGACGCTTAAGCTCGGCGCACCGACCTACCGTCGCCCCGTCGGGGGCGAGCGGCGCGCGCGCTTCAAGCTCCGACAGGAGCCCGGCATCGCAGATCGCGCCGTATTTTATGACCTCTGCCATCCCCTCGCACGTGAGCTCCCACGGAAGATCGCGAATGATCCGCGTATCGCAGATCACAAGCTCCGATGGATAAAAAGTCCCGACAAGGTTCTTTCCGCAGGCAAGATCCACCCCCGTCTTCCCGCCGATCGACGAGTCAACGGCGGCGACCAGCGTCGTGGGACATTGCACGAGCCGAATACCCCGCATATAGATCGAGGCGGCAAAGCCCGCAACGTCGCCAACCACACCGCCGCCGAGGGCGAAAACAACGTCGTCACGGCAAAATCCGAGCTCGGCAAGGCGAAGGACTATCGCCTCCGCCGTGGCAAGCGTCTTGTGCGCCTCACCAGCAGGCATTACGTAGCTTTCGCAAGCACACCCGACATCGGTCAAGGATGCGGCAAGCTGTCCGCCGTAAAGCGGGAAGACGTTGCTATCGCTCACGGTAAGGGCTCTTTTTCCTCTCAAATCGCTCGCTAACTCTCCGGCACGGGAAAGAGTGCCCTCCCCGATCTCAAAGCGAAAACGGCGCATTACAGCGCCCTCCTGAAGGCATCGGCACGTCTGACCTTGGTTGCAAGCTCGGCAAATGCATCAAAGGTGAGCTGTTGATCGGAGTCGCTGAGCGCACGGCTCGGATCGGGGTGTACCTCTATCATCAGCCCGTCGCACCCCGCCGCGATCGCCGCCAAGGACATGGGCTCGACCAGCGACGCGCGCCCCGTCCCGTGTGACGGATCGACTATCACGGGGAGACAGGAGAGCTCGTGCAGCATCGGCACGGCGGCAAGGTCAAGCGTGTTGCGCGTAAATTCGTCAACACCGCGAACACCGCGCTCGCAAAGTATAACGTTGGGATTCCCCTCGTTCATAATATATTCGGCGGCAAAAAGCAGCTCGGACAGGTTCGCGCAGAGCCCGCGCTTGAGTATTACCGGCTTGCTCTGCCGTCCCGCCTCAATGAGGAGCGAGAAATTCTGCATATTCCGGGCACCGATATGGATCGCGTCGGCGTATTCGGCGACCGTCTCCACGTCGCGGGGATCAAGCACCTCCGTCCCGAACGGCAACCCGACCGAGTCGGCGGCGCGGCGCATCATCAGCAAGCCATCGCGCCCGAGCCCGCGGAAGGAATAGGGCGAGGTCCTCGGCTTGAACACACCGCCGCGAAGGTAGTTTGCGCCCGCCGCGGCAACCGCCGCGGCGGAGGCGAAGATCTCCTCCTCCGATTCAACGCTGCACGGGCCCGCCGCCAGCAAAAGATCGCGCCCCACAACGGTCCCACCGATGTTGACCGTGGCTCGCGAGCCGTCGGCACGTCTGCCCGAATATTTCAAACCCTCCATAAAACGCCTCCGGATAGATACGTAGATACATATATACAGAAATATAATACCATATCCCGCCGTTTTTGTAAAGCCCAAGGACACAAAAAAGCCGTGCGATCCGAAATCGGATCGCACGGTAAA
>CAYWVC010000018.1:0-25587 GCA_964461635.1 uncultured Lachnospiraceae bacterium | reverse complement strand
CGTCAGTTATACCCGCCGGCGGCGATGAAATCGCACATCAGGTCACGGGCAAACACCTCGGCACCGTAGCTCTCGACCACGGTCAAGCCGTTCGGAGCGTAATCGGCGGTATATCGGTCGGTGACGATATAGTACGTCTTGCCGTCGTCTATCCCGTTTTTAACGCTTTCGCCATACTCCCCGTAAGCCATAAAATAGTTTGAGTTCCCCGTCTCGAAGAACTGCGAGCGCAACCGCTCCCCCGACACAGAGCACAGAACGACCTCATTATCGAACGGGAAAAGCGTCTGTATCTGTCCGACGGTTATGGCACCTATTGCAAGCTTCTTCGGTGAGCGAACGCTGATATACCCTCCGCCGAGGACTATATCGTACGACGAGCCCCATTTTTCCATTCCGACGGAATAATAAAGCTCGGCTATCCTCTGCCTCAGCTCGTTCGCCGAACGGGTTGCGGAATTATATCCCACCACTCGGTCGGGATCCCCGATCTCCTCGGAATACTTTTGCATAAGCTCGTCTATGATACCGTCAGCCGACGACGCGGCGTACTCGTCATCCAAAACGAAGCTCACGTCGGTGGTACTGACACCGTTAGCATAATTAACGGTCACCGACGCGTGCGAAATGCCGTCGTTATAACCGCCGCACTGAATATGCTTAACTCCGTAGCTATCCTCAAGCATATAGCGGTAGTGCGTGTGCCCCTCAAAAACAAGGTCAACGTAGCCGTTCGACAGCTCGGGGTCGTACCACGTAAGGTCAGTATCACCTATATACTTCAGCGAGGACGTTTTCCCCGCATACCCGTCGTGCACCGAATACACGACGTAATCGGCACCGAGAGTGCGAAGCCGCTCGGCTTCATCCTTCACAAGCTCGGTAAGCTCGTCCCCGACCTTAAAGTAAACGTCACTGCACATACTTGACGATATCGACGAATAGCAATCACCGATAGCACCGATGATCCCGATCTTCGCCCCGTCCTTTTCAACCATCACCGACGCATCGCAATAGGTCACGCGCCGATCGGTCTCGCGGTCGAAAACGTTTATCGCGAGGAACGGAAATTCGGCAAGCTCCGAATTCTGCTCTATACGTGACGTTGACCAGTCAAATTCGTGATTGCCGAGGGTCATCGAAGCGCAGTTAACGTAGTTCAGCCACTCGGTCGCCAACTTTCCCTTCGTATTGTTTGACTCGGAGCTTCCCTGCCACATATCTCCGGTGGAGAGCACGATGGCGTTACCGCTCTTCTGTGCATCAAGCAGGTAGGTCGTCAACCCGCCGACACCCGGCTGTTGATCCGAGGCGGCGTACATCCCGTGAAGGTCGTTGATCGCAAACAGGTCAAGCTCCACGACCACGCTGATATTGCATACGTCGCACCTGCCGTCGTTATCGGTGTCGGTATGCACGCAATCGCCGCCAATATCGCGGTGGCAAAGGTCGCAGATCCCGTTGCCGTCATCATCCCTGTGCTCGCATTCGGCTCCGCCGTACTGCCCCGTTGATTCTCCCGTGCCATCAGACGGTATTCCGTCAATCAGACCGCACGAAGTCAAAACCGCAGCGCACAGGCAAATACACAGTATACTTGATAATATTTTTCTCATAACAATCTCCATTCTGCCGTCGGTGCTTTTTAAGAACGCGGAAAAGGTGCCGACTACCTTCTCACAAGGCGCTCGGCAGCCTCCGTCAATGCATCGGCAAGCGCCGATACGTCCTCGACCGTGCTGTATCTCGATAGGCTTGCCCTTACCGTGCAATCGGCTTCACGCGCGGAAAGTCCGAAGGCAAGCAGTGCCCGGCTCGTTTTGTTATTTGAATGGGACGAGCACGCCGAGCCCGCAGAAACGCAGATTCCCTTCGACGAGAGGAAATGCAACACGGTCTCGCTCCGAATTCCCGGCATAGTCACGCTGATAATATGAGGTGCCGCGACCGACGGTTCGTTGATCACGATCCCGTGCTCGGCAAGTGTCGGAAGCTTCACAAAATAATCCCTTACATTGCGCATTGTCGCAATATCACGGTCAAGCGTCGCAAGCCCGTCGCTTGCCGCCGCCGCAAAAGCGGCAATGCCGAGGATGTTCTCCGTCCCCGAGCGAAAGCCGTCCTCCTGCCCTCCGCCGAGCAGTACGGGGACGAGCTTTTTCTCCTTTATTATACGGTCCGAGACCCAGAGCGCCCCGACTCCCTTCGGCGCGTGAACCTTATGACCGCTTACCGTGACCGTATCGGCACCGAGCGACGTGGGCGAAAATTTCACCTTCAAAAAGCCCTGAACGGCATCGCAGTGGCATATAACGTCGGGATACGCCGCCTTTGCACGGCGAAAAACGTCGGCAACGTCGTACACCGCACCCGTTTCGTTATTCACGAGCATTAAACTGATCAAGAACACCGGTCTGGAAAGTGCTTCCTCGACCGATCGCGGATCAAGCCGCCCGCCCTTGGTTGCTATACGGAAAACCTCAAAGCCCTCTTTTTCAAGCGCGGCAACCGGATTTTCCACCGACGGATGCTCCGAATCGGTGATAACTATTCTCCTTGCCACCCGACGGGCCTTAGCCCTTGCCGAGCCGAATATCGCAAGGTTCGACGCCTCGCTCCCGCAGGACGTAAATATAATTTTTCCCCGTCTTTCACCAAGCGCGGCGGCGACCTCTGCCCTCGCATCGCGCAGGACGGCTCGCGCCTCAAGCCCGCGTGAATGAAGCGACGACGGATTGCCGTAACATTCCATCGCCGCCGTCAACGTCCGCTTTACAGATTCGCTCAACTCGGTCGTGGCGCTGTTGTCAAGGTAGATCATCACTTAAGCTTCAACTCCGAGAGCATCTGATCCACCTCGGTCTGATGCAGCTCGTAATTTTCCGCAGTGGCGGTATAGGTAAAGCACAGTATCGCGCCGCGGTAGTAGGTCACTACCGCACGGTATTTATAATCCTTACCGTCGGCAGTCACGGTATAAACGTACTGCTTCGCGTAATATCCGTCTGCGATTGGGTAGTCCCTGCCCTCCTCAACGACCGAGAAGCCTTTGAAGGTGTTCCCCGCCTTGCTCTTAAGCTCATTCCAATAAGCGTCGATATACGGAGCGCGCTCATTTTCGCCCTCCGCCGCAGTCCCGACCGAATCACTGTCGGAAAGGATATAAGTCGTCATAACAACGTTCGACGTATCCGACGCGGAATAGTACGCCGCCGCCGAATCGTAGCCGCGCTTGACAGTCCAGCTCGTGGGCACGAACAGGCAGTATATATCCGAATCCTCGGATGCCAGCTTCATACCGTCGGGAACCTCTATCTCCGACGACCCGTCATCGCAAGCGGTAACAAGGGTCAGGCAAAGGACAACGAGCAGGACGGCACATACGATCTTTTTCATAATTATCTCCGTTCCGGCGGATCATATTCCGCCCTTGATGTACGCCGCGGCAAGGGCGACGCAAGCCTCCGCATCCGAAAGGTCGATCAGCTCGTTCGACGAATGGATATATCTGCTCGGGATCGAAAGGCACCCGGCGGAGCATCCCGTGCCCGCAAGCTGCATAGAGCTCGTATCGGTGCCGCCGAAGGTAAGGACCTCCAGCTGATACTTTATTCCGTTCTTCTTGGCAACGTTGATCAGGCGATCCACGAGCTTGGGATCGCATATAACGGAGGCATCCTTCACCTTTATCGCCGCACCGTCACCCACGCGGCAAGCCATCGGCGCCGCTCCGGGCGTATCACCCGTTCCGGTAACGTCAAAGGCGATCGCAACGTCGGGCGCAACGGCGTACGCCGCTGTCTTCGATCCGCGGCATCCGACCTCCTCCTGAACCGAGAAAACGTAATAAACGTCACAGTCGACCTCGGTCGCCGAGAGCTCCTCGGCTATTTTCACAAGTATCGCACACCCGACCCTGTCGTCTATCGGATGACCGATAACGCGCTTGCCGCAAAGCCGCACGATATCGTTATCAAAGCGGAAAACGTCGCCGACGGCAACCTTCTTTTCGGCTTCCTTTTTGTTCCTCGCGCCGATATCAATATAGAATTTGTCGGCAACGTATTCGGCGGGCTTAACGCGGCTGTCGGGAACAAGAACGCCGCGGACCCCCTTCTCCGACACGACACGGTCGTAGGAGGATGCCGCAAAGCCTATCCCGCCTATCGGAGCAAGGCGCACCTGACCGTTATCCTCTATAAACGTCGCCATAAAGCCGATCTCGTCCATATGAGCGCAGAGCATCAGCTTGCCCTTCCCGGCTTTGCCGTGCTTAACGGTAATAAGGTTTCCGAGCGCGTCGGTGTATTGTTCGTCGGTATACTTCACCATCTCGGAACGTATAACGTCGGAAACGCCCTTTTCATATCCCGACACACCGTGTGCCGCCGAGATCTTTCGCAATAATTCAAGCATTTTTTATTTCCTCCACATCAAATTCGGTAATGATCGCAAAAAGGAGCTCACCCATCGACAGATAATCGGCTTTGCTTATCACGCAAGCCGGAGAATGGATATACCTTGACGGAGCGGATATAGCCAACGCCTTCACGCCCGCATTCGACTTGTGTATATGACCCGCGTCGTTGCCGCCCGAAACGTAGCGCTTGACCTGCGCGGGGATTTCCTTTTTTCCTGCCAAATCAAGGGCAAAACGCACAAAGCCGCGGTCGTAGATCGTGGATCTGTCGCGAAGCGACAGCGCCCCGCCCTTGCCGAGCTCGGACACCCGAGAGCTCTCGGGCACGTCGGGAAGGTCGGCGACCGCCGTGGATTCAAGCACGACCGAGAAATCGGGCGAGATCGCCTGAGCCGCCGTTCTCGCGCCCGAAAGCCCGATCTCCTCACGCACGGTGAAGCAGAAGTAAAGGTCCGACTCAACCGGGCGATCCTTGATTCTGCCGAGCACGTCAAGCATTACGGCGCATCCCAAACGGTCGTCGATCGCCCGGCTCTTTATGAACCCGTTGCCGAATTCGACGAACGCCGAGTCAAAGGTCCCCGACGTTCCGAGCGCAACGAAGCGCTCCGCCTCCTCACGATCCTTGGCACCGATGTCTATATACATATCCTTGATCTTCTTTGTGGTCTTACGTTCCTCGGGTGTCTGATGGTGTATCGCCTTGGAGCCTATTATCCCCCGCACCGTGCCGCCGTCGTTGCCGTCCAGCACCACGTGCTTGCCGCTCAGCACCCTTGAATCTATCCCGCCGAGCGCGGCAAAGCGCAGGTAGCCGTCATCTGTGATCTCCGTCACTATAAAGCCGACCTCATCCATATGAGCCGAGACCATAAGCCTCGGTGCACCCTCGCACGGAATATGAACAATCACGTTGCCGAGCCTGTCGGTCACGTACCCGTAACCGAGCGCATCGAGCTTGTTCTTTATCAGCTCCGCGACCTTCTCCTCACTCCCCGTCGGACCGACGGTAAGGCAAAGCTCACGCAGGAGCGCTATTTTTTCGTTTTCAGTCATCTTCCGAACACCTCCGCGATCTCGTCGGAGCCGACGAACACTCGCACAAGCTCCGCAACTGCCTCCGCATCTGAAAGGTCTATGACCTCCGAGCAGGTATGCATACACTTCAACGGGAGCCCCGCGTCAACGCAGGGAATCCCCGCACGCGTAAGGTTTATATCGGGGGTGTTGGTCCCCGTTCCGCCTCCGCTTACGTCTGTCTGATGCTTTATGCCGTGACGGTCGGCAAGCTCCTCGGTCATACGGGTCAGCCGCTTATCCGTAACGGGACAGCGGGTGAGCGAAACGCCGCCTCCGACTGCCACCGTCTCGTTCTTCTTGGTATCCGGCGTACGTCCGAGGTTAACGTCTATAACCAGCGCGTAATCGGGATCAACGAGATACGCTCCCGTAAGAGCACCTCCTCCGACGCGCCCGGTCTCCTCTCTCGACGACAGCATAAGGTACACGTCACCGGCAAGTCTGTCGCCGGCGCGACGGATCCCCTCGACAGCGCAGGCAACGCAGGACTTGTCGTCAAAGCCCTTCCCCGCTATCTGATGTCCGCTGGCAAGCGTCGTATATTCGGGAGCAAAGCCGACGGGAGTCCCGACTCTGACCTTCTTTGCCTCAAGCTGCTCCCTCGTATATCCGGTATCGATCAGCAACTCGCCGATCTCGCGCAGCTTGCCCGCATCCTCGGGCTTCTGAAGGTGCGGGGGAGTAGACCCGACGACACCGAAGATCGGCTCCTCACCGTAGATCACGACGTCGCTTGCCTGAAGGATCGCGGTATCGACCCCGCCGACGTTGGTCACGGTCAAAAATCCGTTTTCCTTTATATCGGTCACGAACATACCGATCTCGTCCATATGCGCGTCAACGAGGATCCGGGTGGCACCCTCTCTGCCGCAACGCTTCACGAAAAAGCGATTGCCGACGGCATCCGTAAAGCTCTCGTCAAAGAAGCCCCCGATAAGCCCGTTCAGCTTGTCCGCATCGCGGTCCTCCCATCCCGTCACCGACATAAGCGACGAGACGGATATTATAAGCTCCTTGAGTTCCATTTATCTATCATTCTCCTTTGCCGAGCAGCTTCTCCATCTCGGGGATCAGCCGACTCGCGTATTCCATATATCCGAGATCGTTGGGATGCAGTCTCAGATCCGAATAAAATTCGCTCGTGTGCGGTGTGAGCACGTAGCCGTCTATCACATGGACCCCGAGCGAGCTTGCCTTATCCGCTATATATTTCACAGCTTCAAAGAAGTTCCCGAATTTTGTGACCTTGTCCTTATCGCCGCGCCAAAGCGGAGTGATCACGAATATTTCAGCCGTATTGCCGTAGAGCTCGGTCAGGCGTTCAAGGAAGGCATCACAGTTGGCAAAGAAGACCTCGCGGGTCAGCCCCGACCAGTCGTTCGTGCCGTAAGCGACCGTAACGATATCGGGCTTAAAATCAAGCGGCTGATCAAGCAATGCGGGAACGAAGCGCTCGCCGCCTATGCACTGATTGACCATATAAGCGTCAAAATGACGGGCAAGCTGATTCGTATATGCAAGCGACGGGAATATCGCGTCGTATCCCTGCGAGATAGAGTCACCGTAGCAGAGCATACGGCGCGTCTCCTTCACCGCTTCAAACGATGCACCGTCGTCAAGCGTCACGTCGTTAATGACGGCACAGGCAAGGTTCGGCATCCAAACCGTCACCCGATGCGCCCCGGCGGGAAGCTTGAGCTTGATCTCGCCCTTCTTTATCCACATCTTCTCCTCTCCGCGGTGAAGCGTCAGAACGCCGTCAACGTAGATATCGAAGAAGTAGAAATTGCGGCTTGAACCGTTCGTCACGGTATAAGAAAAGCCGAAAGCATCCGAATCGGTCGTGAAATCGAGATGTATCCCCGAGGTCGCCTTCGTCTTCATAAAGTGTCCGGCGTTAGTCTCCTCGTAGTACTTCATCTGCCAATCGGTAAAACGGTAGAAATGACAGCCGTCGTCTTTAGCTTCAAATCCGAGATAGCCCTTGGCTATGCTCTTAACCTGCTCTGCTGTTAATATCATTTTTGATCTCCTTGCCCCGAAAATACGGGTCTTTTGTATATTTTTATAACGAGCTTACTATTTCCTTAAATCTGTCTCCGCGCTCCTCAAAGTTTCGGAATGCGTCAAACGAGGCACAAGCGGGAGAGAGAACGACGGTATCGCCGCGCTCGGCTATCCCGGCGGCGGTCAGCACCGCATCGGTAAAGTCCGGTTCCTCAAACACCCGGGGCTTGCCCTCGGCATAGCTTGGGCACGAACGTATCGCGTCAAGGATCTTGCCCGAGGTCGCACCTGTCAGCACGACGGCTTTTGCGCGCTTGCACAGCGTTTCGGCAAGCGGAGCAAACGGAATGTTTTTATCGTACCCGCCGCAGATCACGATCACTTTGCCGTCAAAGGCAGACAGCGCCGCCGCCGTGCGAGTGGGACTTGAATCTATCGAGCTGTTGAAAAAACGCACGCCGTGCTTCTCCCCGATCGCCTCAAGTCGGTGAGGTACACCCTTAAAGCTCCGTGCAACCTTTGAAAAGATCGCGGGATCAACGTCATCGGCAGTCAGTGCCATAGCGGTCATATAATTCTCAATATTGTGTCTTCCGGGCAAAAGTATTTCGGAAACGTCAAGCAGCTCCCCGCTGATCTCCCCCTCGGCAATTATTTTACCGTTACGCAAGAAGAACGCGGAATCGCCCGCACGGCTAAGCAAAACACCTTGCGAACCGTCACGTTTTGACGAGAAGAAGGAGGTGCGCCCCGAAAACTCCCTGCCGAATCCCGCCGTAATATCATTGTCGGCGTTAACGACGAGCAGCTCGGTCGGCCCGTATGCAAACACATTTCGTTTTGCCGCCGCATACTCCGCCATATCGCGGTGCCAATTAAGGTGATTCGGCGTTACGTTTGTAACCGCCGCCCGATGAGCCCCGCGCCGCATAGTCATAAGCTGGAAGCTTGAGAGCTCTACGACCGCAACGTCGCGATCGGTCATACCGTCCGCGAATGGCAACAGCGGCTCCCCGATGTTCCCGCCTACGTATACACGTCTGCTTTCTCCGAACTGCGTCCGTAAAAACAGCGAGGTCAGGGTCGTGGTAGTGGTTTTTCCGTCGCTGCCCGTAATTGCGGTAATACGGACTCCCCGCCGCTCGGCAAGCTCAAAAAAAAGCTCCATCTCGGACGACAGGCAAGCACCTCTCGTAACGGCATCGCTTATCTGAGGCAGACCCGGGTATATTCCGGGGGAACGAAATATCACGGTACGTTCTGCGCCGTGATCCCCGATCCCGTCAAGATACCCCTCGCCCGTAACGAGCCGAACCCCAAGGTCCTCAAGCTCGTTAGCCACCGAGCCGAGCTTATCGGGCGTCTGACGGTCCCGACCGACGATCCGACGGGCGCCGTGCGCCGCAAGCCATCGGCAGAGCGGTATATTCGATTTTCCGAGCCCGATCACCTCACAGCAACCGTTCTCTATCCTATCAAGAATATCCTCAAGCATATAGCACCGCCCAAAACAATATTTATATCTATTATATATTACGAAGCTACTTTCTGCAATAGCATTTCGTGAATTTTTTGAAATTCCCCTTTTCAAACCCCGCCGCGTATGTTATAATATAATTTGGAATAGTGTATAAAGACAAAAGATTTGGAGTAGAAGCAATGGCAACGAAAAGCAACGCAACGCCGTCGGCTCAGCAGTACGGCGATCAAAGCATAAAATCGCTTAAGGGCGAGGACCGCGTCAGAAAGCGTCCGGGAGTTATATTCGGATCGGACGGGCTTGAGGGATGCGAGCACTCATTCTTCGAGATACTCTCCAACGCCGTAGACGAGGCACGCGACGGACACGGTAAAGAAATAAAGGTCACGGCGTTCAAGGATCATTCGATAGAGGTGGACGACCACGGACGCGGTGTTCCGCTCGGATGGAATGAGCCCGAGGGGAGATACAACTGGGACCTTATCTACTGTGAGCTCTACGCCGGCGGAAAATACGAAAACAACTCGGGCAACTCTGCATACGAATATTCGTTGGGGCTGAACGGGCTCGGTGCCTGCGCCACACAGTACAGCTCCGAATATATGAGGGTCGAATCGTTTGACGGAGCATACTGCCGTGCGATCGAATTCAAGAAAGGCAAGCCGGTCACCGGCGAGCTGGAGGAGCGCGAGCTCACACGGGGTGAAAAGCGCACCGGGACCGTGATACGTTGGAAGCCCGACCTTGAGGTCTTCACCGACATCAACATCCCGCACGAATTTTTCGCCGATATTCTGAAGCGTCAATCGGTCGTAAACCCCGGGATATGCTTCATACTGAACCTTGAGCAGGAGGACGGAAGCTTCACCTGTCAGGAGTTCATTTACGAAAACGGAATATCCGACTACGTCTCCGAGCTTGCGGGCGATACCGCCATGACCCAGCCGGTGCTGTGGCACCTTGAAACACAGGGACGCGACCGCGACGATAAGGACGAATACAAGCTCCGCGCCGACTTCTCCTTCTGCGTATCGAACACGGTCAACGTGATAGAGTATTATCACAATTCAAGCTATCTGGAGCACGGCGGCTCGCCCGACAAGGCGGTTCGCATCGCCTTCACCTACGCTCTTGACAAATACCTGAAGGCAAACGGGAAATACACGAAAAGCGAGGCGAAAATAAGCTTTCAGGACGTTGCCGATTGCCTTATCTACGTCAGCAACAGCTTCTCTACCCTTACGTCATACGAAAACCAGACGAAAAAGTCCATAACCAACTCCTTCATCTACGAGGCGATGTGCGACTTCATCAAGCACAACCTTGAGATATATTTCACCGAAAATCCGAACGAAGCCGAGATATTCGCCAATCAGGTGCTCGTCAACAAGAGGAGCCGCGAATCGGCGGAAAGCACGCGACTTAACATCAAGAAAAAGCTGACCGGCACGATAGATATATCCAACAGGGTCGAAAAGTTCGTCAACTGCCGTTCTAAGGATCCCGCAGTGCGTGAACTCTACATCGTTGAGGGCGATTCGGCACTCACCTCCTGCAAGCTCGGCAGAATAGCCGAATTTCAAGCGATCATCCCGGTCAGGGGAAAGACGCTCAACTGCCTCAAGTGCAATTACGACAGAATATTCAAGAGCGAGATCATAACCGATCTGCTTAAGGTTATCGGCTGCGGCGTGGAGATCAACGGCAAGGTCAAGGGCGATATCGCCGCATTCGACATCAATCAGCTGCGGTGGTCGAAGATCATTATATGCACCGATGCCGACGAGGACGGGTTCCAGATCCGAACCCTTCTGCTGACGATGTTTTACCGTTTACTCCCCACCCTTATCAAGGAGGGCAAGGTCTTCATCGCCGAATCTCCGCTTTTTGAGATCACCGTCAAGGACGATACCTACTTTGCCTACGATGAATTTGAGAAGGCAAAGATACTCAAAAAGTTAGAGGGCAAGAAATACACGCTTCAGCGCTCCAAGGGGCTTGGTGAAAACAGCCCGAGTATGATGTACGAAACGACGATGAACCCCGCGACCCGCCGTCTTATAGCCATACAGCCCGCCGATGCGAAGGCGACCGAATGGATCTTTGAGACTCTGCTCGGCGACAGCCTTGCCGAGCGCAAGCAATTTATAAGCGATCACGGCGCGGAATATATCAAGGAGGCGGATATCTGATGAACTATTTTGACAGGTTTTGCGTGGTCGGGATCCTTCGATCGCTTTTGCTCGGGCATCTCGGTACCGGCGGGGAGAATTCAGCCACGTACATAATCTTCTTCGTGACCTCGGTCATCGCGATCGCGGCAGCATCCTACTTTCTCGGCGGAATAAACTTCGCCATCATAATATCGAAAAGAAAATTCGGCAAGGACATTCGCGACTTCGGTTCGGGTAACCCCGGAATGACCAATATGATGCGCACCTTCGGCAAAAAGGTCGGTCTGTTGACCTTTGCGGGGGACGTCGGAAAATCGGTCGTATCTTGCATCATCGGATATATCTTCCTCGGTCGGCTCGGCGCCTTCATCGGCGGTCTGTTCTGTATGGTTGGTCATATGTTCCCCGCCAAGTATAAATTCAAGGGCGGCAAGGGCGTGTCCTGCGCCATCGGTGCGATCCTTATGACCGACCTCGGAAACCCGTTTATGTATCATATTCCCCTGATCTTCATCATAACGATGGGGATATGGGTCGCCGTTTTTCTCGTGTCGAAGTACCCTTCCCTCTCGGCTATTATGAGTATGCTGCTCTATCCCTTGATCCTCAACGTATTTGAGCAGGTTGCGCTCTCGAACATAAAGGACGTCGAATGGGCGATACAGGATCCCTCGGTGTCAATGTATATGATAGACTTCGCCTATTATATGATCATAGCACTGCTTATGACCGTGCTCGTGGTGTTTATGCACCGAGCCAACATTATGAGGATGTTCCGCGGAGAGGAGCCAAAGACCCACCTCGGCAAGAAAAAGGCAACTCCGCTGTACGAACAGGAGACCGACAGCACCGACTCCGAGAGTGCCCCGAAGAAAGAAGCCGACAACAAGAAAAAAAGCAAAAAGCGAAAGAAATAATTATGACGGATAATAAGAAAAAGGGCGCGGAGCTCGTGATCCGAGCCTTCAACGCCTCGTGCTTGAAAAAAATCGTGTTCTCGGTGCCCGAGGACAAGGCGCTCCTTCGCGCGGTTGCCACGCCGAAGCTGATCGGAGGAAATACCGTGTTGCAGATCGAGACATTTCACACAGACAACAAGGTCACGCACGTCAACGTGGCGTTAAACGACGCATCACAGTCGGAAAGGCTTGTAGCTCTCTTCGGCGAATACCGTCGCGTAAATATCATCACGACAGCCGGGGATTGCGAATACCGCCGATCGGCAACGAAGGGCGACGTGCTCCTCGGTGCCGACAGGCTGTCGGCGCGGTTGGGAACCGCCGTTGACAGGGTCATTCCCGGCAGTAACGACAAAAAGAAAAGCCGAATACTCAACGGTGACGAGCCGTTTCTCATCGCCCTCGGTATAAGTGCCGCAGACGGCAGACCTCACGATAAAAAATTGCCGAAGCTGCGCCAGATAAATCGCTTTCTCGAATACGTCCGCGACACCGAAAAGCATCTTCCCGCCGACGGTCCCGTTAATATCTGCGACCTTTGCTGCGGGAAGAGCTATCTTTCCTTTGCAATATATCACTACTTCGCGGTAATAAAAAAACGCACGGTCAATATGATCGGTGTCGACCTCAAGCCCGACGTGATAAGCTATTGCAACCGTGTTGCGGCATCGGTGGGCTTCACGGGGCTCTCCTTCGTCTGCGGTGACGTAAACGCGTTTGAGCCGCCCGTGCGCCCGGACCTCGTCGTTTCGCTCCACGCCTGCGATACAGCCACCGACGCAGTTCTCGGCAAGGGTGCGGAATGGCAGGCTCCCGTAATACTCTCCACTCCCTGCTGTCATCATTATATGAACCACCACTTAAGCTGTCCCGAGCTTTCGTTCATCGCCGAGCACTCTATGCTCCGTCAGAAATTCTGTGACGCCGCCACCGATGCTCTGCGCGCAAAAAAGCTTGAGGCACAGGGCTACTCGGTCGAGGCGGTCGAGCTCGTAGACCCCGACGACACACCGAAGAATATACTGTTGCGCGCGATCAAGGTCGGCAAGCCCAACGAACGGGCAAAAGCCGAATACGCCGCGGCGGTGCGTTTCCTTTACGGTAAAGAATTATGACCTATACCAACGCGCGTAAATACCTTACGGCGCACTCGGGGATACGTTCTTCGCCCGAGCGTATGAAGCTGCTCTGCCGTTATATCGACGATCGGATCAGACGCCAAAGGTGCGTCCATATTGCAGGAGGCTCTGGAAAGTCCTCCTGCGCCTTTATGATATCCTCCGTTCTGGAGACGGCGGGCATCCGCACGGGCACGTTTCTGCGCACCCCGACTGCCGATATCCGCGATGCCGTTTTGATTGACGGACAGCCCGTGTCCTGCGATGAGCTTGCCCTTTACGTAGGTCAGGTCGCCGCTGCCGCAAAAGCTATGACGGCGGATATCGTCAACGCCCGCAACGGATCCGACGACGACGGCAGATCAACGAAAGAAAAGATCACGAAAAATCTGCTCGACGGTAAGATCTCACCCGAACCGTCGGAGGACGAAATACTCTGCGCCGCGGCATTACTCGGATTTTACAAAAAATCCTGCGGCGTGATCATACTTGAGTGCGGCGACAGCCGTACCGACCCGACCGGTGTTATCGAGCCGCCCGCCGTCGCCCTTATCTGCGGGAGCAATCTGACCCCCGAACAGCTTCGCACCGGGGTCGGGATCGTCCGCCGCGGCACCCGAGAGGTCATCAGCTCCGCCACACCGGGGGAGGCTTACAGCACGGTGCTGAACACCTGCGTCCGCGCGGGCAGCCGATTGACGGTCCCCGCACGCGCCGAGGTCAAGCTTATCAGCCGCAATCTCGGTGGCAGAGAGTTTGAGTACCGCGGCAGAACGTATTCTCTCCCCTGCTGTGCCGAATATCAGACGCGGAACGCCCTCTCCGCCATCGAAACGATCTACGCCCTGCGTCGCGCGGGCACCGAGATAAGCGGCGAAGATATAACGGCAGGTCTGAAAAGGACGCGGCTGCCGCTTCGGTTTGAACTCATTTCACTGTCGCCCTTCATAGTTTCCGATTGCCCGACGACGGAACGGCGCGCCGATGCATTTTGCAGCTCGCTTGCCGAGCTGTCCGAATTCGTCGGGTCGGACACCGTGCTCGTCTGCCCTCCGAGCGCTGACTTCGTCATAAACGGGCAGATCCTTTTACAGCACGGAATACACGTGACCGACACGTTGCGTCCCGTCTCCGAAAGGGACCTCAGATCGACCGCCTCGGTCGCGGCTAACCTGACTCCGGCGCAATCAATGCTTATTCTCGGTGACGCGCCTTTTACGGAAAAGGTCACGTACAACGTGCGCAAGCATCTCGGGATCGGCTGATCATCTGCGTCTTCTTCTTTTCACGGGTCGGTAGCTTGCAATCAATCCACCCAGAACGGCTATCGGAATAATGGGCAAACGGGTCAAAAGAGCCCGTGCAAACGTGATCCCCGCCCCGACGGTCGGGGATATGAGTAAAGTGATCAGCATCAGCGCTCCGCCCGTGTATAAACCGCAAAGCAGGCTCATCCCCCCGCAACGCTTGCACGAAACGAAGCCGCCGACAATTGAAGAAACGTACAGTGCCGCATACCCGAGCACTCCCGGCAACACGGTAACGTCGGGAAAAGCCAACGCCACTCCCGCAAATATCAGAATAAGAACCCCCGCACAAAGGCTTGATGCAAGTATTCCCATCGGAGCCGCCCCAAGTGCCGACCTTGGCGTCGGCTCGGGCGACCGATGGGTTCTTTTTTTCGTACTTGTTTTTTTCACGGTCAGATCCTCCGTTAAGTTTTTATTGAGATCAGTAACCGCTTCGGTGACCGCCGAAGCGCCACGCAAGCTTGCGCAAAAAGTCCGCAGGCACGACCAGAAGCGATATCATAAGGGTGAAGATCAGCTCCCGCGGAGTCAGCGGAACCGTCCGCAGGATCTGACCGCCGAGATAAATGAACGCTGTTTGAATCACGCACACCGCGGTCATTATCAGTATGAATACCCGGTTCCCCCCGAGCCCCGAAAGGATATTCAGCCTATCCGTTCGTGCACAGAAGCAATTCAAAACGCTTGAAAAAATGAAAAAGGCAAAATAAGCGGTCAAAAGACAAACGTCCCCGTCGGTCGCCCGAAATCTTCCGTTAAAGATCGGGAGCTTCAAAAACGCGATGCCGAGCGCAAGGGTAAATCCCCCCTGTATCAAAAGGCTCAGTATCATATATCCGTTAAGTATCGGCTCGTCGCGTCGCTTCGGCTTCTCTTTAAGATATCTGCGCACGGGAGCCTCCCCCGCGAATGCCAGCCCGCCGAGGGTGTCCATAATAAGATTGATCCACAGCATCTGTATCACGGTTACCGGGGCGTCAAAGCCTATAAAGGGCCCTATCATCGAGATGCCGCAGGCACAAAAATTCATCGTCAACTGCAAGCAGACGAACTTTCGTATGCTCTTGAAAACCGTCCTGCCGTAAAGCACTGCCTTTACGATCGACGACAGGTCGTCATCCAAAATGATAACGTCCCCCGCCTCCTTCGACACCTGCGTTCCCGAGCCCATGGCAAAGCCCACGTCGGCGCGCCGAAGTGCCGGGGCATCGTTGACCCCGTCCCCCGTCATACCGACAACGAGCGATGCCTCCTGCGCCACACGGACAAGTCGGCTCTTATCAGCCGGAAGCGCACGGGCAACGACCGCCAAGCGCGGGAGCACCTCCTTCAACCTCATATCCGACATCCGGGCAAGCTCCTCCGACGTAAGGCAAAGGTCGTTGTCGGCGGTTATTATCCCGCACCTTCGCGCGATCTCGGCGGCGGTCTCACGGTTATCCCCCGTTATCATAACGGTCTGTATACCCGCGCCCTGAAGCTCGCGCACCGACCTTTTCGCCGAGTGTCGGAGCCGATCGCGAAGCCTCACCGCACACACGAATGCCTTTACGGTACCGACGGTGCAGGTCAAGGCTATGATCCGTTCCCCGCTCACCGTCATATCGCCGACCGTACGCTCAAGCTCGGCGGTATCGACCTTTTTCACTGCACCGTCGGCATCAATATACGCTCCGACTCCCCGAAGCACCGTCTCGGGGGCACCCTTCGTAAGCACCAAGTCACGCTTGCCGACGAGGGTAACCGATGAAAATTTCATCCGACTGTCAAACGGCAGCTTTGAAGCCAATGAATAGCCGACCGGACATTTAAGGGACTTTACCGCCGACAGTAACGCCTTATCGGTTGAATTTCCGCCGCTCACCTTGCCGTTTGAAAGGGTGGAGGACGTATTATAATACGCCGACAAAAGAAACAGCTCGGATACGTGCGCCGCATTTCCGCGCTCAAGCTCGCGGGGATCGGAAAATTCCGTTCCGTCGCCAAGCACGATACCGACGATTCCCGGCTTCCCCTCGGTCAGCGTTCCCGTTTTATCGGTAAAAAGTATATTCATACTCCCCGCCGCCTCTATCCCATCGGCGCGGCGCACAAGCACGTTATCACGTGCCATACGCCTCAAATTCGACGCAAGGACTACCGCTATCATCATCGGCAGTCCCTCGGGCACAGCCATAACGATAACGGTAAGCCCGAGAGTCAGGGCGTTTATCAGCTTGGAAAAAAGGAACGGCAGGTCGGAGAGCTTTAATAATATTGCTTGACCCGCGAATCCGCTGTCAAGCACAAAGACGTTCAGCAGGTATGCCAACGCCACGAGTGCAGCCATAATATATCCGATAACGCTTATCTGACGTGCCAACCGTGACAGCCTTATACGAAGGGGACTTTCACGCGGCTTTTCCTGTACCTCGCGCGATATTTCCCCCATAAACGTCGCATCCCCGACCGCGGTAACGACCGCCGTCCCCTCTCCGGCAATTACCCCGCACCCGCGAAAGAGCGCGGACGGCTCATCCGGAAGCGGGCTGTATCTCCCGATCGGGCGCTTATCCGCCTCCGCACTCTCGCCGGTGACCGAGGACTGATCGACCGACAGCCACCCGTCGGTCAGCCGAGCGTCTGCCGGAATACTGTCACCGACCTGAAGCAGTACGGTATCCCCGACAACGACCTCGCCGATCGGCAGCTCCTCTATCCCTGCCGCACGCTTGACCCTGCAAAGCTTCCCGTCTCCGTCGCCCTCAAGCCTTGCAAACGCGTTTTGCGAGGAATGCTCAGAAACAGTCGAAACGAGCGACGCGACAAGCACCGCCAGCCCGATGCCTACCGTCTCGGCAAAATTACCGTCGCGGAAGGAAAAAATAACGTTTACGACAAGTGCTCCGATCAGTATGCGCACGACCGGATCGTTAAGGTTTTCGAAAAACCTTCGGATAAAGCTCTTGCCCTTGCGTAGGGTAAGTATATTTGAACCGTGTTCACGGCGGGAGGCTATGACCTCAGCCTCTGTCAGACCGCCCACCGCGCTTGATCTGTTTTCATTTATCATTGATACGTATACCTCGTTCCCCGCACGGAAAAGGTCTGACCCTTCCCCGCCGTCGGTCTTGCCCGCGTTTGTCCGAGCCGTCGGTTAATATATATTCGGGCAAAGCCTCAAATAAAACGAAAAGCCTTGCATTTTTTGCAAAGCTATGTTACAATATATGTGAATTTGATATTGGAGATACTTGATGAAGCATATTTTTGTTGTTAATCCCGCAGCCGGAAAGGGCTCCTCGCTGGAAGAAATACGAAGCAAGCTCGGCACGCTTAAGGATAGGCACGATGCCGAAATATACGTGACAAAGGCACCGCTTGACGCGACCGCCTACGTTCGCCGCCGCTGTAATGCCGAGCCGAATGAAAAGCTAAGATTCTACGCCTGCGGCGGTGACGGCACGCTGAACGAGGTCGTCTCGGGCGTCATCGGGGCAAGCAATGCGGAGGTTTCCTGCTATCCCTGCGGTAGCGGGAACGACTACGTCAAGTGCTTCGGCGGAGCTTCTCATTTTATGGACCTTGAAAAGCTGATGGCAAGCCGATCGGTTCCGGTCGATACGATGAAGGTGTGCGGCAGATATTGCATAAACGTGTGCAATTTCGGCTTTGAAGCCGTGGTCGCCGAGACGATGGCATCGGTCAGGCGCAAAAAGATAATCGGGGGCAGAAACGCTTACACAACCGGCATTGCGAAGGCTCTGTTCACCTCGCGCAACAACGAATGCCGTGTGTTCGCCGACGGCGAGCTCCTTAACCCCGAGGGACGTATGCTCCTCTGCACGGTCGCCAACGGGCAGTACGTCGGCGGATCGTACCGCTGTGCCCCGCGCTCACTGTGCAACGACGGGATACTTGAGGTCTGCCTTGTCAAGCCGGTGCAGATCGCAACCTTTCTCAAGCTGATCAAGAGCTACTCGGAGGGTAAGCACCTTGACGACGAGCGCTTCAAAAAATACCTGACGTACAGAAGAGCAAAGCGAGTCGAGGTATTCGCGGCAACGGAGGATTTCAGCGTTTGCCTTGACGGCGAAATAATCAAGGCAGAGCATTACAGCGTTGAGGTATTGCCCCGTTCGGTCAGATTTGCGGCACCTACCCTGCCCGTTCCGACAAAGGGCGTATGATCCGAATATAAAATCCGAGTCGGTTCGATAAAATCGAACCGGCTCGGATTTTTTATTATAAATTCTTATTTACGCTTCATATAAAGAATATGCTCCCGTAATCGTACAGCGGCTCGTCCGAGAGCGATACGGCATTCTTCCCGTTACTTCGGCAAAAGGCACAAATAGCTTCCCCGTCGGGATGCCGCAGAACGTCACCGCAAAAATACACGTTATCGTCATCGCTCCCCGATGCACCGCCGATAAAGCCGCAGTCGTATCCGTCAAGTGCCACGTAACCGGGTCGAACGGTCAGAACCTTGATCCCCGCGCCTCGGGCGGCTTCGGCGATCCCTCGGTCGGCGGTTATGACCGCGCCGTCCGAAACCTTACACACCGAGCATTTTGAGTATCCTTGACTGACGTCAAGCGTCACAAGCCCGTGTACTGCGGCATAATCACGCACAAGCCCCGATACCGACGCCGAACGGCAAATAAGGCTGTTACCGACCTTTACGGCGTTAAAAAGCACGTCAAGGGGATATCTGCGCCCGGTCGGTTCATCCGACGCAGCCAAAGCGAGACCCGAAGCCTCGGATATAAGTGCAAGCTGTTCCCTTGCCGCCGACAGGTACCTCCCGTGGCAATAAACACGGTCGCCGAAAAACATCAGCATATCGGGATGTGACGAAACCGGGTCGTCAAGCTCGCCAAACGGGGGCATAAGTACGGGCGTGTAGCCGTATTTTTTCAAGCCCTCGGCGCATTCACCCGAAATGCGTCCGTCAACTATTGCATATCTCATACTTCATTCAAAATAAAAGCAGGGGGCACATCGCTCCCTGCTTTATATTTGCTCTGCCCGACTCAGTTAGCACGGGTCACTTTGCCCGAGCGAAGACATCTGGAGCATACGTGCACGGTCGTAGGAGTGCCGTTGACGATCGCTCTGACCTTACGCACGTTGGGTTTCCACGTTCTGTTGGTCTTGCGGTGCGAGTGAGAGACGTTCTGTCCGAAAACAACGCCCTTTCCGCAAACATCACATTTTGCCATTGAATGATACCTCCTGTGATTTTATGAGAATTATTTTATTAATCATAATAAATTCAGACGCAAAATGCATTATACCACATATACGCCAAAATTGCAAGTGTTTTTTCTTATTTTTCCCGATTTATTTGTTTTTGCCCTCAACAAGACGGATTCCGGAGAGGTCGCCGCCGTCGATCTCCACCAAAAACGTGCCGAACGGGAGCCTATACGGAAGCGTGTCAACCGCTCCTCCCGTCATTTCGGAAAGTGCCGCGTGTGCGCCTTCCATCCCCACGAAGCGAGCCGAACGCACCGAGCCGCCGCCGATCAGTGAAGCAACGTAGCCGAAAAGTCCCTCCATATCACGCATATTCGGCATACGGGGGCTGACCGCCCTCGGCGGCAGTGCCCAGATCGCCCCGTGCATATCGGACGCGACGGCCCCCGGCACGGGCTCCTTCGGAGCGTCGGCACTCGCCGTTACCGCAAGTCTCCTCCGGAGTGCATTCTCCACTGCCGCAGACCTCGCGGGAAGACAAAGCTCGGTCTGCGCACGGTAAAGTCCCAGAAGGGTCGCGACATCCGACCCGATATTGCGATCGGCGTCAAGCTTAACCGACAGATTTATCTTCCCCGGATCGGCCCCCGCGGCAATAAGTTTGCCCGAAAGCTCCACGGGCAAGCACAAACCGTCGTAGAAGGACGGATCCGAAACAATTGCCGAGACCGACGTTTCACCTTTTTCGATGCAGACGGGCGTATCTTTCTCACGCTTGCCGTTCGGGATATCCTTTATATACACGGTGTCTTTCATCCCGGCAAGCATCATACGAAGGAAACCTACCTCAAACGACAGCGGATATCCGCCGCCGTAATCTACCGTAAGGCGTCCCGAATCGGACGGTCTGCCCACCGTGCAATAATACAGACCTGCCTCAGCCGCGCTTCTTGCGAGACTCCCGATGTCATAGGGATCCGCCAATATGAGAAGGCTGTCGGCAAATTGACGTGAGGCAAGCGCGGGAGAATGTACCGTCCGCCTTCCCGAGAACGCCGAGATATCTATAAAAGCGCTCTTGCACATATCAAGCGCCGCTCCGACTATGCCTCCGGAGCTTACCGTCCTTTTATCATATATCCGCGCGGACGATATCACTCGTTCAAATGCACCCGACAAGGAATCCGACGGCAAGTCGGCGCAGTACGCCGAAACAAACCCGAGCACCGCACGGTTCCCGTCGGAGTCGGAATGAGCCCGAGGCGTTGCTTTACATCTCCCAAGCCGCACGTCAGCCAACTTAGATATCAGCGATAGGGTGACATCCGTCTTTCCCGATATATGCGACGCGAGCTCGTCAAACGTCCTGCCGACCTCGGCATCCTCCGCGAACAGTTCACCGATCTCAACGGCAAGGGGCAAGCGCGATGCCTCCGCCAAACCGTTCAACAGTGCAAGCTCGCAGACCAAAGGATCGCGGCGTTCAACGTTTGCATAGTACGCCTTGACCCGACTCAGCTTTTCAAGCGACACGGAAAGTCCCAAGCGCGCCCGAAGCTCCGCAAGAAAGCCCGCTCCGCACGTTCTGAAGCCCTCGATACGGTCAAAAGGAGCACTGAAACCGACCTTATTTTCTTCCATATATTATAACCTCATCAGCAGAGCTCGCCGATACACGTCTCCCCGCGAACGTCGGTTATCCTTACGTCTGCGGTAACGGCGTGAAGGGGGCGCGAGCCTTCAACTCCCACCTCGATAAAGGACGGAGTGTGCCCGGTAAACAGCCCGTTGCTCTCGGTCTCAAACAGGACGCTTACGGTATCCCCTACCTTGCCACGCAAAATGCCCGCGGTCGTCGCGCGTTGCTCGGCAATAAGCCGCGTGGTCCTCGCCCGTTTGATCTGCGGATCTACCTGCCCCGGCATAGTCGCGGCGACCGTACCGGCTCTCTTGCTGTACGAAAAAATATGTGCGTTCAAAAATCCGACATGCTTCAAAAATGCGGAGGTCTCCTCAAATTCGCTCTCGGTCTCGCCCGGAAATCCCGTGATGATATCACAGGTAAATTGGACTTCATCGAACCGTGATCTTAGCAGTTCGATACCGCGGAGTGCCATATCGGCATTGTATCTGCGCTTCATTCTCGCTAAAACAGAGCTGCTTCCGCTTTGCATTGAGATATGAAAATGAGGCGCAAGCGAACGTAGCCCGGCTATCGCGTCAACGAAATCCACCCGAAAGAGGGACGGATCAAGCGAGCCGAGCCTGACCCTCATACCGTCGCCCGCAATAGCATCCACGTCGCGCAACAGATCCGCCAAGCCGTAATCCTCAAATTCCCTGCCGTAAGCCGAGGTCTCAATCCCCGTCAGAACGACCTCCCGGCAACCGCCGTCCTTGAGCCTCGATACCTCACGCAGTACCGATTCGCGCGGCTTGGATCTGATCCCGCCGCGTGCCTGCGGTATTATGCAATAAGCGCAGTGAGACTCACAGCCGTCCTCTATCTTGATGTACGCCCTTGTACGCGGGAAGCGCTTTATGCTCATATCCTCAAAGTCCGCGCCCGAGAGCGGCTCCACCTCAACCGTCGGGGCGCTCGGCTTTTCCCTGCCGACGAGCCTCAGCACCGCGTCCACGGTGCGAAGCTTATCGCGGCAGCCGCAGATATGATCGACCCCGGGAATAGCCGCGACCGATCCGGCGGAGACCTGCGTCAAGCACCCGGTCACCACTATTGCGGCTTCGGGATTTTCGGCGATGGCACGGCGTATAAACTGCCGCGATTTCCGGTCGCTCTCCGCGGTAACGGTACAGGTATTTATTATGTAGGCATCGCAACGCTCAGAGGCATCGCGGACAAGAAGCCCTGCCGCCTCCGCCGCCTCTGCGATCGCCTCACTCTCATATTGATTTACCTTACATCCGAGAGTATAGATTCCAACAGAATATTCCATATCAATAATACTTCGTCCAATCGTATGAATCGTCAGGCTCCTCCGTTTCGGAAGCTCCCGTATCCGACGTAATGACAAACGTCTCCTCCGACGTTTGCGAATCAATGCCACCCGTATCGGTCGTGGGCTCGGAGTCGGCACCGCAGGTGCAACTCGGCTCACAACTGCACATACAGCGGCATCGAGCGGTTTCAAGAACAGCTATCATATCCGCATCGGCCATCGGCTCGGTAACCGTGTCATCCTGCAACGCGTAACCGTTGTAAACGGCGTCAATATCGACAAAATTCGATATAGCAAGCACCGTCAGAAAGATCCCGAGCAATGCCGCGGCAGTAACGGTAACATCCCTCTTTTTCACAGTCCGTAAAAATCTCCTTAGAGTTATCAAAGCCGCTTACACGGGTAAATTATATCGTATTTTCCGACCCGTGTCAAGCAATAATAATATCATCCGAAGCCTTTTGGCGGTCAGAAAGCCGATCTGCTTGCAATTTACATTCTGTTAACATCTTTTTGCCCTGCACCTATTGACAAAAAAGCTTGATTGAGGTAATATTATAGCATCGGTTAGCACTTGATTACCTTGAGTGCTAATATCCCCGAGTAAGGAGGTAAGCTATGTTCGGAGACGAGCTCAGCGAACGAAAAAGAAAGATACTGAAAGCCGTTGTAGAAGCGCATATCGAAGCCGGCGAACCGGTCGGTTCGAAGTTTCTGACCGAAAGCAAGCAGATCGCCTGCTCCTCTGCAACGATAAGAAACGAGATGGCGGAGCTTGAAGCCCTCGGATATCTCGAACAGCCTCACACCTCGGCGGGCAGAGTGCCAAGTGAGCTCGGCTACCGTTTTTACGTCGATTCGCTTGCACACGATTACGCGATGACCTCCTGCGAGATCGAGGAGATCAACAAGCTTCTCAAGGTAAAGCTCAAGGAGGTCGATCAGATACTCCTCCTCGCCTCCAAGGTCGCATCCGCGCTCACCAATTACACCGGCATTGCCGTCAAGCCGCGCAACCCAGACGTAACCGTTACACGGTTTGAGGGCTTCGTTATAGATCCGAACAGCTTCATCCTCGTTATGGTTATGTCCACCTCGGCAGTCAAAACGAAGAGCATCCGCGCCGAACGCGGCATCGACCCCGAAAAGCTCGGCAAGCTGATCGGACTTCTGAATCGCTATATTGCGGGGCTTACCTCGTCGGCTATTACTCTTCCGATAATTATGGAGCTTGAATCCGAGCTTGGATCGGATGCCGAATTCGTCGGACCGATCATAAAGATAATATACGACGTTATGAACGAGGTCGATCGCGGTGAGCTTAAGTTCTCCGGCGTCGACCGCCTCCTGCAATACCCCGAATATTCGGATACCGAGGAGTTCCGCGAGATGCTCGGAGCGCTGGAAGACAAGGAGGACATTCTTAACATCGTTTCCGAGGCAAAGGACGACAAAATCAACGTTGTCATCGGCTCGGAAAGCTCGGTGAAGGTTATGAACCATTCATCGATCGTATTCAAGCCAATTACGACGAAGGACGGCAGGACCCTTGGGGCGATCGGTGTTATCGGTCCCCTGCGTATGGATTACGCCAAGGTGCTGGCAACCATCGCCGGAGTGTCCGGACGCTTGGCTGACCTCTTGAGCGACACGGCGTTGCCGGACGGAAAAGATAAAAAAGGAGATGAAGCATAATGGATAATATGGAAGAAAAGCTTCAAAACGAAGCGGAAACCCCCGCAACCGAGGAAGTGACACAGGAATCCGAAGCCGTCGAAACGGAATCGGCACCCGAAGAAACGACCAAAAAAGAAAAGAAAAAGATCAAAAAGCTTGAAGCCGAGCTTGAAAAAGCGTCCAAGGAGCTTCAAAAATCCGAGGAAAAGCTTGCCGAGCTTAACGACAGATACGTCAGAATGCTCGCCGAGTACGACAACTACCGCCGCCGCACCGCAAAAGAACACGACAACATATACGGCGATGCCTACGGTGAGGCGTTGAAGCAGATCCTGCCCGTCATTGATAACCTTGAGCGCGCGGCACTTTACAGCGATTCCGAATCGGTCGCGAAGGGCGTTCAGATGACGCTGAAATCCTGCTCCGATATGTTCCGCAAGCTCGGGGTCACCGAGATAGAGACAAAGACCTTCGATCCCGCCTATCACAACGCGGTAATGCACGTCGAGGACGAGGCGTACGGCGAGGGCGAGATAGTCGAGGTCCTGCAAAAGGGCTATATAAAGGGCGACAAGGTCATCCGTTACGCGATGGTCAAGGTTGCCAACTGAATTTGAAAATTTTATCGTATTTATACGGAGGTAATAATTATGGGAAAAATCATTGGTATAGACTTGGGTACTACAAACTCCTGCGTCGCGGTCTTTGAGGGCGGCGAGCCGGTAGTTATCCCGAACCCCGAGGGTGCACGCACCACCCCGTCGGTCGTGGCATTCTCCAAGACCGGCGAACGTATGGTCGGTCAGGTTGCAAAAAGACAGGCGATCACCAACCCCGACCGCACGGTCATCAGCGTAAAGCGTGAGATGGGATCGAATCATAAGGTAACGGTTGACGGAAAATCGTATACCCCGCAGGAAATCTCCGCTATGATCCTTCAGAAGATGAAATCGGATGCCGAGGCATTCCTCGGAACCAAGATATCCGAGGCGGTCATCACCGTCCCCGCCTACTTTACCGACGCCCAGCGTCAGGCCACCAAGGACGCCGGCCGCATCGCCGGTCTGGACGTCAAGCGCATCATCAACGAGCCCACCGCGGCCGCTCTGGCTTACGGCGTGGATAAGGAGACCGACCAGAAGATCATGGTCTACGACCTGGGCGGCGGCACCTTCGACGTGTCCGTGCTGGAGGTCGGTGACGGCGTGATCGAGGTTCTGG
>CAYWVC010000017.1:0-29059 GCA_964461635.1 uncultured Lachnospiraceae bacterium | reverse complement strand
CCCCCAAGTTTTCGGATTCTTTTAAACGGTCAATACAGCCCGTATTCCAGGTACACGGGGTAATGGTCGGACGGATATTGGTCGTTTATTTTTTCATTACAGACCTTGTACGACTTTACATATAGGTTTCCGCGCGACGAGAAGACGTAGTCGAGGATCTTCTCGCTCTTCGGGAAGGTCACCCCGATCTCGGACGTGACCGCCACCTTCGACGAATCGGCGTATTTGCCGCCCGAGGTCACCTTTGAATAAACCGTACCGCCGGGGGTTTCGTTAAAATCTCCCGTTATTACCGTCGGATAGCTGCCGAGCTTCGCTGTCTCGTTAAGCAGTACGGTTATTTGCTTCTTTCTTGCATCACTGCCCACGTGATCAAGGTGCGTGTTCACGTGGAGCATCCGCTTGCCGCTTACCTTATCCTCCAGCAGGGCGTAGGTCATAATCCGAGGGTAGGCGGAGTCCGCATACTTCGTATTGGCAGTATCGGGAGTAGCGGATAGCCACTTCGTTCCGCTGTCAATAAGCTTGAATTTATCCTTCTTATAAAAGATCGCGGAATATTCGCCCTCGTTGCCGCCGTTGCGTCCGACGCCAACGTAATCGTAGTGGGTCATAAGCTCACTGCTTTTGAGGATCCCCATCCAGGTGGGAGATGCCTCCTGAACGCCCACGGTATCGGGGGAATATTTAAGGATCATTCCGACCACGCGTTCAACGCGCGCTTGGTCGGGTACCGTGGTAAGAATATTGAAGCTCATTACGCTGAGCATATCACCCTCGGCGCCGTACTCCCCGACCTGCTCGGCGGGAAGAGTCACCGCACCGTCATTTTTCTTCACAAGCCCGACGATATGCTGTACTGCGGCAAAGAGCCCGTATTCGGAATTCGCTGACAGCCAGACCGTGTCCTCCGTCGCCTTTATATAATACCTCGTATCGGTCGAATCGCTCGGCAGAACCAGCTCGCGCGCCGCCCTCCAAGTATCGTCAATCAAGGAGGCGTCACCTATAACGATCCGCTTCGCCGTACCTGTCGCGCTCTTATCCGACACCGCGTTAAGCACGATTCCGGAGGCACCTATGATCCCCTCCACGAGGGCATTGGCGGCGACGTTTTCCGACTTTTTCTTGTTTGCGGCGTACACGATCTCGTATTCCCCGATCGGAGTGCCGCCGAGCGTAACGCCGTCAAGCGGGTATTCGTCGATATAAACGAAGCGCGTCGTCCCGTCGGCAATGGTATCACGCGCCTCGCCGAGCAGATCGGAGATGAAGCGGTCGAGCGCAAGGAGAGTCGTTTCCTCGGTATGCCCCGCGATAACGAGCTTCTTCCCTATCAATGCGTAGCCGTAGTCAAGGTAGCGCAAGCCCGACAAAAACTCCTGCGTCTCCGGGCGATTGGTTTTCCCCACGAGGAGCTCGTATTCGCTCATAGCGAACGCTTCCACACCCTCCATATAAAAATCACTCTTCAAGGTGAGCTCTGCTCCATAGAGCTCCTTGATCCGCGCGTTCAGGCTTTGCGTGCCGCCGATCAGCGCACTGCTTGCGTCGTCCGGGCGGACTATATTATATTTTTCAAGATCGGCGGCGGCAATAACCTCGCCCGGTTCGTCGGTCGGGGAGGTATCCGAATTGCTGCCGTCGGTCTCCGACGGGGTGTCAGCGGGGCTTGAATGACCTCTGCACGAGGCAACGCAGGGAACGGTCAGCAGGCATACGAGTATCGCGCATAAAAGCTTTTTCATATTTTATTCCCCTTCCCGGCTCAACGCCGTATTATTATCGAATAAGATCCTCAAGACTGTCGATCACGCGACAGTCGGGGCAGGCTTGCAGGGTTGCCCGCGATTGATGTCCCGCGGCACAGAGCAGGCAATCGGCACCTATGCCGTGCGCCACCTCGGCATCGTGGGTAGTGTCGCCGATAAAGAGGGCTCGGTCATCGGGATGCGCGCGCCTCCATTCAAGCGCCGTTCCGAGCTTACTGCCCGCGTGACAGTTATCAAGCCCGTGTATCGCGTCGAAGAAGTGCAAGAGCCCAAGCTCGGTAAGCTGGCGGCGGAGCATACCCACCTCGGTCGCCGAAATAACGTATTGCCGCAGTCCCGCGGTGCGGAATCGCTCAAGCATACCGATCGCCCCGCGGCAGAGCTCGGAGCTCGCGCTGTGCCGATCGTACTCCGCCACCCACACGCGGGCTATAGAATCAAAGTCCTCGTGCTCAAGGTCAAAGCCGAGCCGCTTATAGTAATCTATCACCGGGAAGCCGAACACCCCGTGATATTCTTCCCTGTCGGAGACTGTCGGGAGCCCGCGCGCGGCAAGCAGACTGTTTACGCTGGCAATGCAGGCGTCCACGTCGTCGAAGAGGGTTCCGTTGAAATCCCACAGTATTGCATCGTATTCTTCAAAAGGCATCATATCGGTGTAATTTAAGTTCCTTTTCGTATTATTATGGGGCTGTCTCGGGCAAACGCCCGAGGCAGCCCCGAAGCTTTTTTTGTTTACGACACCGCGTAGCCCATACTGTCATACCACTGATAGTAGCTGACGTACAGACTGTGCGGGTTGCTTGTGTTGAGCGCGTACTGAATGTAGGGATCGGAGGCCATTGCCGCGTTTGCCGCGGTAAGAGTCGCCGTTACCTCCTCTGCCGTCTTACATTCGGCAAGCAGAGCCTCGTACTTATCACTGAGCGCCTTAATGCGGTCGAAGAGCGAGAAGTCTATGTTCTGCGCGTACTCGTTCACGTCGAAGCCCGCAAGGGTATCGTAGAGTGCCTCGCGGTTCTGAAGCTTGCCGTAGTCCCAGATGTTGTACGACATATTCTCCTCGGGATAAGCGATGAAGGTGTTTCCGGTCTTGTAGATGTCCATCTGATAATAGTTATTCAGTCTTGTAACCGTCGTGTAGCTCTTGCCGCCCACGATCTCGGTCGCGGTCGTGTAGTCGATTCCCTCAACGCCGTATTGGATAAGGTTTCTGAACGCCTCGTTCGTCGTGATGTAGGTAATGACCTTCATACTGCGCGACAGGCTCTGGGTCGATGCATTGACCGCGAAGAGGTTGCTGCACACCTCGGAGGCGTAGGCTCTCGGATATTCAAGCACGATCATAAAGTAATCGTCGCTGAAGGTCTCCTCAAGCTCCTTACCGCCCGAAATGACCGCCATTGCGAATTCCTGCCCGTTTTTGTGGAGCTCGACCGCGTCGGCGTTGGTGTAAAGACCCTGATCCTTTATCGTCTGGATTCTGACGAGCTGATTACGGTAATCGGCTCTTGAAGTGACGGAGCTGATACCGACGAACGCGCCCTCATCCGCCATCTTATTGATGGTGCCGCCGGCAAGTGAGAAGCTGTCGCGATCAAGCGACGCGTTCTGCACGGTGTAGTAGGTCATACCCTTTCTGGGGGTGATCACCTGAATATAGCTGGAGCCCGAGGCGATGAAGTAAACGTCCTTCGTGGTGAAGGAGGTGAGCTTGGGCTGAGCCGTGTACTTCGTGATGGTATAGTAGGTCTCGCCCGCCTTGTAAGAGTCCGCCTGCACGTAGAAGCCGAAGGAATCCTTCGTGTAATAGGTCACGCCCGACTTGAACTCGGTGAGGTTCTTCTGCTGAGCCTCGGTCGCGGTGTAATAGGTAGTGCCCTCCTCAATCGCGGTATGAACACGGTTGTAATTGCCGGCGGTATCAAGGTAATAGTACCCCACGCCCTTCTCGAATTCCGAGAAGTTCTCTACCTTAGCGTACTCGTAGTTCATAGCCCAATAGATGACGTTTGCGGCGGAGAGGTCGTCCTCCGTGGATACGAAGGGCAATATCTCGTTATAGCTTGCGTCACCCTTGTTAGCCTCGTTCTGAAGCTGCATCTCGGTGAGGAAATCAAGCACGTAGTCGTTGGTCAGCGAGGTTATGCTCTGCTCGTTATACTGATAGAATTCGAACCAATATTTGTTGATCAACAGGTACTTATAGTCGCCGATAGCCTTATTGTTCGGAATACCGTAGGTGGTCCCGTCCTGCTGGGCGGCATCCATAAACTTCTCGTTGACGTAGGTGAGGATCGCCTTGGAAGAACCGTTGAGCTCATCGTTGAGCTCGGCAAGCCAACCGTTATCAATATACCTGAGGTAGTTATCGTATCCGCATACGCAGATGATATCGACCTGATTCGGCACGGCGTCGGGATACTTGAGCTCGGTAATACCGTACTCGTTCTTGATGGTCTCCGCCTCGGTCACCACGGTATCGTTGGGATCGACGATCGCCTCCGAATACGATGCGTACTCGGGATAATCTATGTAGAACATCTTCTGTATCTGGGCGGTATCCTTGATACCGAACGCCTTCTTTTCTCTCGTGTACTTTTTGAGCTTTGCCTTAGCCTCGGCACGGATAAGAGCTTCCTTTGCCTGGTAAGCCATAAGCTCCTCAACCACCTTATATTCCTCCTCGGTATAGAAGGAAACGATGAGCTGAGTTCTGAACTTTGCCTTCGTGATCTTATTGATCTCGGCAGCTACTCTCTCGTAGCTCTCGCGGACGTAGTACGACTCGCGGTATTCGGCGGAATCCCCGCCCTTCTCGGTCTTTATCGTCTCAAGCTCCGCCGCCGTCGGGACGTGGCGCTCGGTGATAAGAAACATAGTCAGAGTTTCGGTCGTCTCGTCCGCCTCGCTCGTGTCGCTGTCGGTGTCGGTGTCACTCCCCCCGAAGTTCAGCTCGCCGCAGCCCGCCATAAGGCAGATCGGAACGATCATAAGCAGTGCCAATATGAGGCACATAAGTTTTTTTCTCATAGGAAAAACTCCCTCCTTGCGAATACAGGCTATACCTATTGATACTAAACTATTTTACACCAAATGCAAGCCCCTGTCAAGTCCTTTTTTCTTTTCTCGCTGTCCGGCGCGAGTGTGTCGAAGCCGTTTCGGACTTGTCCCGCCCGATTTTGTTTGTGCCTTTTGCACAAGCGCGGCGCGACTTTTTTGGCAACATAGGCTTGAACGGTGGCAGGGTGCACATTTTCTGCCGCCAAGGTTTGTGCAGATTATCCCGTTTGGGCTTCAAAATGGCTTAAAACGGCGATCTTGCGTCGGCAGACGAATTTTTTTGTAAAAAAAGAAGCATTTTCGATTTTTTCTGCGTATATTAATTATAGATGAGGAAATAATACCTTGAGCGGAGGCAATTAATGGAAAAAATCAGAGAAATAACCGAGATGAGCGAAAAGCTGACCCTCTCGCCGTACGCTTGTTTTTCGGCAAACACAAGGGGACGTGAGCAGCCTTGCGAGCCCTGTCCGATGCGCACCGAATTTCAGCGCGACCGCGACCGCATAATCCACTGTCAGTCCTTCCGTCGGTTGATGAACAAAACGCAGGTGTTCCTGGCTCCCGTCGGGGATCACTACCGCACGAGACTAACCCACACCTTGGAGGTCACGCAGATCGCGCGCACGATCGCGCGAGGCTTGCGGCTTAACGAGGATCTTACCGAGGCGATCGCGCTCGGTCACGACCTCGGTCACACGCCCTTCGGTCACGCGGGCGAGGCGGTTATGCGCGAATGCTACTCCCCCGACTTCTCACACTACCGTCAGAGTCTTCGCGTGGTGGACAAGCTTGAGCGCGACGGCAAGGGGTTAAACCTTACTTGGGAGGTCCGCGACGGGATCGTCAACCACACGAAGGAGGAGACTCGCGCCGCAACGCTTGAGGGATTGGTCGTCAAGCGCGCCGACCGCATAGCTTACATCAATCACGATATCGACGATGCCTGTCGCGCCGGCGTCCTCTCGGTGGAGGATATTCCCGCCGACCTGCGCGAGATCCTCGGTCAGACGCACTCCGACCGCATCGACACTATGGTATCGTCGCTCATATCCGCCAGCGCAAACAAAAACGACATACTGATGGACCCCGAGGTCTGGGACGCTACCGAGCGTCTTCACAGCTTTATGTTCGAGCGCGTATACCTTAACCCGCAGGTGAAGGGCGAGGAGGGCAAGGCGAAGGAGCTTGTGGCAAGGCTCTACGAATATTACGTTCGCCACCCCGACGAGCTCCCCGGAGTTTATCACGACGAGCTTGAGACCGAGGAGGTCGGGCGGTGCGTGTGCGATTTCGTCGCCGGAATGACCGACCGATACGCGATAGAGACATACCGTCGGCTCTTCATCCCCGAGGTCTGGAGGGGGTTAAATTGATACCGCGGGAGCTTGTGCTTGAAATACGCGACCGAAACGATATAGAGGACGTTATCGCCGAGGCCGTAGAGCTTAAGCGCGCGGGATCGAACGTCAAGGGGCTCTGTCCCTTTCACAACGAAAAGACCCCGTCCTTCACCGTCTACCCGTCGACGCAGAGCTTTTATTGCTTCGGCTGCGGAGCTGGCGGTGACGTGATAACCTTCACTATGAAGTACCGCAACCTTGACTACGCCGACGCGCTTGAGTACCTTGCCGCGCGAGCGGGAATAAATATCCCCGTCTCGGCGCGTGAGAGCGAGAGCGATCGCGGACCGTCGCGCCGACGCATACTTGATATGAACCTTTGCGCGGCAAGATATTTCCGTGAGGTGCTCTTCTCCTCCGAGGGGCGCGTCGGGCTTGAATACCTTACCGAAAAGCGCCGGCTTGCGCCCGCCGTCATCAAGCGCTTCGGGCTCGGCTTCGCGCCGAATTCCCCCTACGCGCTCATAGACTATATGAAGCGGCAGGGATACACCGACGGCGAGCTTACGGCGGGGTATCTGGAGGCTGTCAGTCAGCGCACCGGCAAACCCTATTCCATTTTCCGCAACCGGGTTATGTTCCCGATAATCGGGACCTCGGGCTCGGTGATCGCCTTCGGCGGACGGGTAATGGACGACAGCAAGCCGAAATATCTGAACACCAACGACACCCCGGCGTACAAGAAGGGCAAGAACCTCTTCGCCTTAAATTACGCGAAGGACTGCTGTGCGGAGCGGCTGATACTTTGCGAGGGGTATATGGACGTTATAGCCCTTCACGCCGCGGGCTTCGGAAATGCCGTTGCGGGTCTCGGAACGGCTCTGACCTCCGATCAGGCGAGACTGATTGCCAAATATACGAAAAAGGTCGTCCTGACCTACGACAGCGACGAGGCGGGACAGCGTGCGACCGAGCGCGCCATCTCGCTTTTGACCGAGGTGGGGGTGGACGTTCGGGTGCTCGTCGTGCGCGATGCGAAGGACCCCGACGAGTTCATCGGGAAATTCGGTGCCTCGGCGTTTGAGCGCTTGCTCGACGGCAGCCGATCGAAGTTCTCCTACCGAGCCGACACGATACTGAAAAAGCACGATATCTCGCTTCCCGACGGCAAGCTTGCCGCGGCAAAGGAGATCTGCGCCGTGATCGCCGCGGCATCCTCGGGTGTGGAGCGTGAGCTTGCCCTTGACGAAGCCGCCAAGCTGCTTGAGATAGAAAAGCGGATCCTTGCCGACGACGTTGCGATGGCGCGGCGGCGAATGGTGAGAAACGAGAAGAAGAAGCTCTCGCTCGACGCCTACGCCTCGGCACGCGGCATCGGCGACCGGGTCAACCCCGACACGGCGAAGAACGTCGGGGCGGCGTCGGCGGAGGAAACGATCCTCGGACTTCTGCTCCTTTACCCGGAGCACCGCGCCGCCGTCACCTGCGGGCGGGTGGAGCTTCACTCGGGCGATTTCGTCACCGAGCTCGGCAGACGGATATTCGACGCGATAATGGAGCTGGAGGCTACCGATCGCGGCTTTGACGTTTCGTTGCTCGGCGAGCGCTTCACCCCCGACGAAATGGGGCGTATGCAGCGGATGATCCGTGAGCGCGCAATGCTGAGCGAGAACGGCGAGGCGGTGCTTGCCTCCTCGGTCGATACGCTGAAGCTTGAGCGCATCCGTCAGACCGCGAAGGAGAGCGGCGACCGCTTGGCGGCTTTTGAAGCCAAGCGCGATCTTATTATGAAAAACAAAAACAAGAATACATAAAGAAGAGGGATCCGACATGGAAAAATTCAATGACGAAGAAAACGAAATGACTATTGAAAGCGCAGAAAAGGAGCTGAATCACACCGAAAGCACTCTTGATGACATTTTGCCCGACCTCCCCGACGTGGGAAAAAAGGTCAATATGAACGATATCATAGCCAAGGGCAAGAAGGGCGATCTATCGCTCGCCGATCTTGAGGAGGCTATGGAGGAATACGACTACGATACCGACAAGCTCTACGACACGTTGGAGAGCAACGGGATCCCGTTGCCGATGGATATGTCGCAATCCGAGATATCCGAGATCGAGCACGAGGTGTCGAAATTCGATACCTCCGAGAGTATGGAGCGCATCCTTGAGCAGGAGGGACTGTCGATCGACGACCCCGTGCGTATGTACCTCAAGGAGATCGGCAAGGTGCCGTTGCTTGACGTTGAAGAAGAAAAGGAGCTTGCCCGCCGTATGTCGGACGGGGACGAGGATGCGAAAAACAAGCTCGTCGAAGCCAACCTGCGACTCGTCGTCAGTATAGCGAAGCGCTACGTCGGCAAGGGGATGTTCTTCCTCGACCTCATTCAGGAGGGCAACCTCGGACTGATGAAGGCGGTTGAAAAGTTCGATTATCAGAAGGGCTACAAATTCTCGACCTACGCCACCTGGTGGATCAGACAGGCGATCACCCGCGCCATTGCCGATCAGGCGCGCACCATCCGCATTCCCGTTCATATGGTCGAAACGATACACAAGGTATCGCGCTACTCGCGCCAGATGCTTCAGGAGCTCGGGCGTGAGCCCACCGCCGAGGAGATCGGGGAGAAGATGGGAATGAGCGCCGACCGTGTGCGCGAAATTATGAAGATAGCGCAGGACCCCGTTTCGCTTGAGACCCCGATAGGCGAGGAAGAGGACAGTCACCTCGGCGATTTCATTCCCGACGAGGACACCCCCGCTCCCGCCGACGCCGCCTCCGCCACCATTCTGCGCGAGGTGATAGAGCGCGAGCTCCATACCCTTACCCCACGTGAGGAGCACGTGATCAAGCTCCGCTTCGGGCTCTACGACGGCAGAACGAGAACGCTGGAGGAGGTCGGCAAGGAATTCGACATCACCCGTGAGCGTATACGCCAGATAGAAGCCAAGGCGCTTCGCAAGCTCCGCCATCCGAGCCGTGCACGTCACCTCAAGGGCTTCCTTGACTGAGCATTCGGGGGTGCCTTTATGAGCAGAGCCGACGAAATATTTATATCCAATTGCCGCGATATACTCGATAACGGCTTCTCCGACGGGGAGCTTGAGGTCCGCCCGCATTGGGAGGACGGAGCCCCCGCGCACACGGTAAAGCGATTTTGCATCGTCAACCGCTACGACCTTGCCGCCGAATTCCCGATCATCACCCTTCGCCGAACGGCATTCCGCTCCTGCATCGACGAGCTGCTTTGGATCTGGCAGAAGAAATCCAACAACGTTCACGAGCTCAATTCCCACATCTGGGACTCTTGGGCGGACGAAAGCGGCTCGATCGGGAAGGCGTACGGCTATCAGCTCGGGGTAAAGCATAAATATAAGGAGGGTATGTTCGATCAGGTCGATCGCGTGCTCTTCGATCTGAAGCACAACCCGCAATCCCGACGGATAATGACCAACCTTTACGTTCACGCCGACCTGTCCGAGATGGGGCTGTATCCCTGCGCCTACGGTATGACCTTCAACGTGACGGGCAACCGTCTGAACGCCATACTCAATCAGCGCTCAAACGACTTTCTGACCGCCAACAATTGGAACGTGGTGCAATACGCCGTGCTCGTGCATATGATGGCACAGGTATCGGGGCTTGTCCCGGGCGAATTCGTACACGTTATCGCCGACGCGCATATCTACGACCGCCACGTGCCCATCGTCGAAAAGATACTTAAAAATCCGTGCTACCCCGCGCCGACCTTCAGAATTAATCCCGACGTGAAGGACTTCTACTCCTTCACCGTCGATGACTTTGAGCTTGAGGACTATCGGTTCACAAAGCTTGAGGACAAAATTCCGGTGGCTATATGAAAAGTATAGTTGCCGTCGATCAAAAATGGGGGATTGGGAAAGACAACGGGCTCCTCTTCTCCATCCCCGAGGATATGAAGTATTTTCGTGAGAAGACTCTCGGCAAGGCGGTCGTGATGGGGCTCAACACCCTGCGCTCCTTCCCAGGTGGCAGACCCCTGCGCGGCAGGCTTGCCAACATCGTTCTGTCGGACGTTGAGCTCCCCCCGCAGGAGGGGCTGACGGTCTGCCGCGACCTCCCTTCCCTGCTTGCGGAGATCGCGAAGTACCCGCCCGACGACGTGTTCGTGATCGGCGGAGGAACGGTCTACCGCCTGCTGTGCGACCTTTGCACCGAGGCTTACGTGACCCGCGTCAACGCCGACGGAGGCGCGACGGTGTTCTTCCCCGATCTTGATCGGCGAGAGGGTTGGGAGCTTGCATCGGAATCCGAGCCCGTCGTTTCGGGCGGGCTTGAGCTCCGTTTCTGCGTTTACCGCAACCTTGCGCCGAAAAGCGACGTCGTGCTATGAGCGAGCTTTGTGAGCTTTGTCCGCGGCTCTGCCGCGCCGATCGCGCGGGCGGCAAGCTCGGCTATTGCGGTGCTCCCGACGGCTTTCGCGTGGCAAAGCTGATGGTCCACCGTTGGGAGGAGCCCTGTCTGTCGGGCACGCGCGGTGCGGGAGCCGTATTTTTCTCCGGCTGTTCACTGAGGTGCGTATTCTGCCAGAATCACGAGCTCAGCCACTGCGCGGCGGGCACCGATATGAGCGACGCGGAGCTCCTTGACGGCATCGCCCGATTGGTCGAGGGGGGAGTGCATTGCATCGACCTCGTTACCCCGACGCATTATTCCGAGCGTCTGATCCCGCTGCTTAAAGAGCTTAAGCGGTCATTCGGACTCCCGATAGTCTGGAACAGCGGCGGCTACGAGCGGGTAGAAACGCTTCGGCGGCTTGAGGGATTGGTGGACGTATATCTCCCCGATCTCAAGTACGCCTCCCCGACGCTTGCCGAACGCTACTCGGGAGCTCCCGATTATCCGGAGGTAGCCATCCTCGCCCTGCGTGAGATGTACCGACAGGTCGGCAAGTTCGCGGAGAATGCCGACGGCATCGCGCAACGCGGTCTGATAGTCCGTCATCTCGTGCTCCCGGGAGGGCGGCACGATTCGACGGCGGTCCTTGAGCGGCTTGCCTCAAGCCTCCCGGTCGAGAAGATACGGCTCAGCCTTATGAGTCAATACACCCCCGACTTTGCCGCCGACAGCCCCCACCGCGAGCTTCGGCGAAGGATCACCGAATTCGAATACCGTACGGTGCTTGACACCGCCGAGCGTCTCGGATTTATCGGATACTGTCAGGAGCGCTCGTCGGCATCAAAAAAATTCACACCCGATTTTTGAATAGTTCCGTAAATGTGCCCCCAAATGTGCATATTTTATGGTATAATTTACATTGTTAATAATGAAAGGCGGAAATTCGCTATGAAGCTTTTACTTGCTATCATCCGTAATGAGGACAGTGTGGAGACCCTCTCCGCTCTTATGAGAGCCGGGTTCTTCGTTACCAAGCTTGCCACCACCGGCGGCTTCCTTATGGTCGGAAACACCACTCTGCTCATCGGTCTGGACGAATCAAGGGTCGACGAGGCGCTTGATACCCTGCGCCTTCATTGCTCGTCGCGTGAGCACACCAATCTCGGTAAGATGAACTACGGCTCCGATCTCGATACCGGGGACGAGGAGAACGTCGTCGTCGGCGGAGCTACCGTTTTCATCCTTGACGTAGACCGTTTCGAAAAGCTATGACCGCAGCCGAAGTCATAACCGCCGCCGTCTTCGCGGTGGCGGGCATCGCGTGCGGGATCGCGCAGTTTTTCCTCTTGCGATACGCCGTGAACGGTGCGCTCTGCCGAAGCCGCACGTGGCTCCTGCTCCTGCAGCCGGTCATTCCCCTGATACTGCTCGTTGCCTCCGCGCTGATCTCGTTAAGGCTCCTGCCCTTCTCGGCGGTCGGATATACCTTAGCTCTTGCGATCGCGTCGGGCGTGAACGTTATCAGACAAAAAAACAAAGGAAAGGACTGATACCGTGCCCTCTTACCTGTACGTAATATTTGCCGTTGCCGGGCTTCTGCTCTCGGTCATCGGGGCGGTGCTCGCCGCGATAACGCGTCGGAAGAAGAAAAAAGAAACCGACGAAAAGCGCAAAAAGTCGCTCGGCAAGCGCTCACTGATCTTCGTCGCCCTGAGTGCCGTCGGCGGATGGCTCGCCGCCACCGGTCTGCTCTCGCTGATCTTCGGCAACGAGGGATCGGAGCTCAACATAAGCATCTTCGCCGACAGGACGGGGATCGTCATCCTCGGATACGACGTCAGTGAGACCGTTCTCGTCTCCTGGATAGTTATGGCGATAATTTTGATCGCGGCACTGATCCTGCGCATCTTCTTCATCCCTCGCTTTACCGACGAGCCCCGCGGAGTGCAAGCGGCACTTGAAGCCGCCGTCGGATGGATAGAGGACTTCGCCGGAGCCAAAATGAAGCGCCGTTCGGAGTTTCTGAACGTTCTGCTCTTTACCTTGGCAACCTACCTGATAGGCTTCGCGATCGCAGACCTTGCGGGATTGCCCTCACCCTCTGCCGATCCGACCTTTACCCTGACCCTTGCCGCTATGATCTTCGTGGTCATCAACGTCTACTACGTTATCTATCACAAAAGAAAATTCAAGAATCCCATGCTTGAGGGGGCGTCGGTCTTCGTCAAGCTGATATATAAGGTCGTAACGGGGATCTCGACCCCCGTGTCGATGGGCTGCAGACTCTTCGGAAATATGATCAGCGGATCAATAGTTATGGCGCTGATTTATAACGTCCTCGGCTCTGCCGCCGTCGGTATACCCGACATCATCGCACTTTACTTCGGAGTTTTTTCCTCCCTGATCCAAATGTACATCTTCATAACGCTTACGTTGACGTACGTTTCGGATAACGTTCCCGAATAAAAATATCAAGAAAGGCAAAAAACGATTATGAAACCGATCAGAAAGCTCTCACGCCTCGTGACCGTCTCGGTCGCGATACTTACCGTCCTTACGCTCTGCCTGCTCGCAGTCTCCGCCGCCGAGGGAGAAGCGGGCACGACCGCCGCAGTCGCGACCGAAACCGAAACGGTCTCGGGACTCTACTATCTTTCGATAGCACTCTGCCTGCTTCCTGCCGCCGCCTGCGGTATCGTGGAGGGTCTGGCAACCGGAAAGGCGGTCGAATCTATATCACGCAATCCCGAATCCGCGTCAAAGGTACAGTCGTTGCTGATCCTCGGACTTGCGCTTACCGAGTCCTCCTCGATCTACGGCTTCGTCGTGGCGCTTATCCTTATCTTCATTAAGTAATATGGACGATATTCAACTTTTTGACGTAGTTATACACGCCATCAACTTTATAATAATGATGGCGTTGCTCTGGCTGATCCTCTGGAAGCCCGTCTCCAAATACGTTCGGGGACGCGCCGACAGGGTGCGCGCCGATCGCGACGCGGCGGCAAACGAGGTGCAGGAGGCGCAAAAGCTCCGCACCGATGCCGAGAAGAAGCTTGAGCTTGTGAGTCACGACGCCGAGACCCTTCGGCGCGAGATAAACGCGAAAGCCGAAAGCGAGGCTTCCGAAATAATAAGCAAGGCAAACCGCAATGCCGAGCAGATAGTGGCTGACGCCAAGCGCGAGGCAGCCGAAATCCGTGCAAAGGCGCTCGTTTCCGAGAGGGAGGAGACCGTTGCACTTGCCTGCACGCTCGCCGAAAAGATAATCGGGCGCGAGATCGGGGTCGAAGATAACCGCAGAATAGCCGACGAGTTCTTCTCGTCGACCGAAAACGGTGGTGACGGCGATGAAAAGGATCACGGTTAAGTACGCGCCCCCGATCGACGGTGCGCTCCTCGAACGCATACGCCTCGGCTTTGCCGAGCGTCTCGGCGAAGAGGTAGCCCTCGACGCGATCGCGGACCCCTCCCTGCTCGGAGGCTTCCGCATCTACGCCGACGGCAAGCTTTTCGACGCGAGCCTTCGCCGTCGGCTGGACGAGCTGACTGCGGATCTGCTTGCGGGAAGCACGGGGTCCGACAAAAGATGAGAGCCCCGAATACTTACAGTGAAAGGAGGCACCGGTATGGAAGAACGAAACCTTGTCGGTGAATTTCTGAGGGATAAGATCGCCTCCTATAAGTTCCGTCCGCACGTTGCCTCGTACGGCAAGGTCGTGTCCTTCGGCGACGGGGTCACCTTTGTCGACGGGCTTCGCGACGTGGGATGTGACGAGATAATAGATTTCGGCGAGGATCGCTACGGTCTCGCCTTTGAGCTGTCGGAGAACGGTGCCGGCGTCGTAATGCTTACCCCCGGATCGTTGCTCCCCGGCACCCTTGCGCTCGGGACCGGGCGCGTTGCCGACATCGGGGTGGGAGATGCCCTGATCGGGCGGGTAGTCGATCCTCTCGGCAGACCGCTTGACGGCAGACCCCTGCGTCTCACGCAGAGCCGCCCCGACGAATCCCCCGCGCCGCGGATAATCGACCGCTCGCCGGTCAACCGCGCTTTCCCCACCGGCATACTTGCCGTCGATACGATGATACCGATAGGCAAAGGTCAGCGTGAGCTGATCGTGGGCGATCGCCGCACGGGAAAGACCTCCATCGCGCTCTCCGCGATCAAGAATCAGCGCGGAAAGGGCGTTATCTGCGTTTACTGCACGGTAGGACAGCGCGCGGCGGAAACTGTGCGTATCACGGAAGAACTGCGCGCCGCGGGAGCGATGGACTATACCTTCGTCGTGGCGGCAAGCGCATCCGACCCTGCGGCACTGCAATACCTTGCTCCCTTCGCCGCTACCGGCGCGGCAGAGAGCTTTATGTACGCGGGGCGCGACGTGCTGATCGTCTACGACGATCTCAGCAAGCACGCCTCGGCTTACCGCACGATATCACTGCTTTTGAAGCGTCCGTCGGGACGTGAGGCATACCCCGGAGATATATTTTACCTTCACAGCCGACTGCTTGAGCGCTCGGCTCAGCTTTGCCGCGAGCTCGGCGGCGGATCGCTGACGGCTCTGCCGATAATCGAGACGCAGGCAGAGGACGTTTCCGCCTACATTCCGACGAACGTCATATCGATCACCGACGGTCAGATCTACGTAAGCACCTCCCTGTTTATGGGCGGACAGCGCCCCGCGGTCAACGTGGGACTCTCGGTCTCGCGTACCGGCGGATCGGCACAGCAAAAGCAGATCAAAAAGCTCTCTGCGGGGCTTCGCCTTGAGCTTTCACGTATGCGTGAGCAGGAAAAATTTGCCAGATACGGTGGCGATACGGGCGGAAATATGGAGACGGGAAAGCTCCTCAACGCTATGCTCGTTCAGTCGAAGGATACGATCTATTCGGCCTCCGAGGAGGCCGCGATCCTTGCCGCCTATCACAGCGGTGCGCTTGCCGCGTCGTCGCGTCCCGTTGACGTAACGGTGCGCGAGATACTTGCTTACCTGCACGAACGCTATTCCCCGCTGCTTGACAATATAGAGGTGTCCGGCACCCTGTCGGAGACTAACCTTGACGCGCTGACCGAAGCCGTCGGGCAAGCGGTCGCAAGCATCTGAAGGCTATGGCGGGCGATTATAAGAGAAGAATAGCCGTTGCCACGTTGATCGGCGAGCTTACGAGCTCCACCCTCCGCGTTGCGACGGTGCGCGCGGCGCAGGCGGATTCGATCCTTCCCTGCTCCGCGGCGCGATATGAAACGGTGCGCGAGGCGTACGCCCGCATACTTGCCGACCTTCCCGTGCGGCAGGGCGGCGGTCGCACGCACACCGTCGTTTTCGGGTGCGCAAAGGGACTTTGCGGCGGGCTTGACTCCAAGTTAGAGGCGGAAGCTTCCGCTCTCCCGCGCGATTTTCTGTCGGTCTTCGGACGGCGCACCGCCGCGTCGCTCGGGCTCGAAGCGCTCGGCGACGACGTGCCCGACTATCGGCTCTGCCGTTCGCTTGCCGAACTCTTGGCAAGCGCTGTTGAAGCGGGCACAACCGACGTGATAAAAGTAATACGCGCCGAGGGCGAGGGCATTTTGAGCACCGATATATACCCCGTTGAGGCGGGCGAGCGCGGTTACCTTGTGACCGACCTCCCCGACGCCGAGCTTGCATCGGCACTGCTGCGCCAATACCTTGCCGACGCGCTTTTCCTTGAATCGGCAAGGGGCTACTCGGCACAGCAAAGGGCGCGCCTGCGCTCTATGGACCGCGCGTCGGAAAACGCCGAAAAGCTCCGTGACGAGCTGATCTCAGCCGAACGGCGTGAGCGTCAGGAGCAGATCACCAATGAGATAGTTGACAATCAGGGGAATTTATGAAAGAGCTTCAAACCGAAAAAAATGCGATCGTCGGCGGGCAGCTCTACCTTGTCGCCACCCCGATCGGGAATCTTGCGGATATCTCCGAGCGGGCGCTGAAAACCTTGTCCGAGGTGGACTTCGTGGCGGCGGAGGATACGAGAAACAGCGGCAAGCTGCTTGCCTGCTTCGGTATCAGAAAGCCGATGATATCGTACTTTGAGCATAATAAACGCGCGCGCGGCGAGGAGATCGTCGCGCGACTCCTTAACGGCGAGTCCTGCGCACTTGTGACCGACGCGGGAATGCCCGGGATCAGCGACCCCGGCGAGGATATCGTGCGCCTTTGCGCCGAGAATGGGATCCCCGTGACCCTTATCCCGGGGGCTTGTGCCGCGGTCACGGCGTTGGCACTCTCGGGACTCCCGACCGGCAGGTTCGTTTTTGAGGGCTTCTTGCCGCAAAAGACCTCCGAGCGCGACCAACGCATTGCAGAGTTAGCCGATGAAAAAAGAACAATTGTTCTATATGAGGCTCCACACAGGCTAAAAAGCACCTTAAAAGCACTCAAAAAAGGCTTGGGAGGCTTACGAAGGCTCTCGCTTTGCCGAGAATTGACAAAAATCAATGAAGATATCACCCGAACGGACGTCGATTCTGCAATTGCTTACTATGAGGAAAACGAGCCGCGCGGCGAATACGTTTTGGTCGTTGAAGGGACTCTGACGACCGAAACGGAAGGCACTTCCCTGCCCGACCCGGTCGGTGCCGTGAATGCATTGATCGCCGACGGAACGTCAAAAAACGAGGCGATCAAATCGGTGGCAAAACGGCTCGGAGTACCGAAAAACGAGGTATATCAACTTTATTTGCGTGCATCGGAGGCTCATAACAATGACATTGAATGAATTTAAAGCCGTGTTTTCGGACGTTTGTCAAAAATACGGGCTTGAAATTCCCGTGACCGACGGGCAATTGCGTAAAATGCACACCGTGCTTGAGTTTTTGATGAGCGAAAATCAAAAATACAATCTCACGGCGATACGCGACCCCGAGGAAGCTATATTAAAGCACTTTTGCGACTCCGCTTGTGTTGTAAAGCATCTTTCGCGGCTCGGCGAGGGCGCAACCTTGCTTGACGTCGGATCGGGAGCGGGCTTCCCTGCCCTTCCGATCGCGATTATGCTCCCCGAGGTGCTTGTAACGGCTCTTGACGCGACCGAAAAGAAGGTCAATTTCATCCGTGCGGCTGCCGAGCTTGCAGAGATCGGCAACGTGACCTGCATCAGCGGACGCGCCGAAGAGCTCGCGACTCCGGACAGTGCGTTGCGCGAAGCCTTTGATTGCGTCATCGCGCGGTCGGTTGCCGATCTTCGCGTTCTCAACGAGCTTTGCTTGCCGTTTGTCAAGCCGAACGGAAAATTCTACGCTATGAAATCCGAACGCGCGATGCACGAGATCGCCGAAAGCAAAAACGGGCGCATAGCGTTGGGTGCCGCGGAAAAGGTTGAAACTGTTGACCTATACGTTGATTCCGTCGGCGAGAAGCGGCTGTTGATAGTCTCCACGAAGAAGCTTCAGACATCCGGAAAATACCCCCGCAAATTTGCGAAAATTAAAAAATCACCATTATAAATTCAAAGCTTCGGGCGATGTTTCACGTGAAACATCGCCCGAACTTGTTTATCCAAATGTTTCACGTGAAACATCGGGCGAAAACAATGTCGAAATGTGTTTCACGTGAAACTTTTTGCACAAATATCACGTAATGACTTGAAATAAGCGGCGATATATGATATAATACAGAAGGAAAATGACGCATTGGAGGAATGGTATGGCACGAATAATTGCGTTTGCTAATCAGAAAGGCGGAGTCGGCAAAACAACCTCGGCGGTAAACGTCGCCGCTTCGCTCGGAATAATAGGTTTCAGAACCCTGATGATCGACCTCGACCCGCAGGGAAACACCACCAGCGGCGTCGGCGTCGCAAAAAGAGGGTTAAAAAACACCACCCGTGAGGTGCTTTTAGGAGAATGTACCGCCGATGAATCAATCAGAGAGACGGAATTCAACAATTTGTGGGTGATGCCCGCAAATATATCGCTTGCGGGAGCGGAATTTGACCTTTTTGACTTTGAGGAGAACCAATACAGGCTCAAAAAAGCCATTGACAGCGTTGCCGAACGCTTCGATTACGTAATAATCGACTGTCCGCCGTCGCTCGGAATGCTTACCGTCAACGCGCTTTCGGCTTGCGACGGTGTTATAGTCCCGATGCAGTGCGAATTTTACGCGCTTGAGGGGCTTTCTCAGCTTATGATCACTATAAAACGCATCAAAAAGATGTACAATGAGAAGCTCGACGTCTGCGGCATCCTGATCACGATGTACAATTCAAGACTGCTTTTGACCGCACAGGTTATGGGAGAGCTCAGAAAATACTACGGGGACAAGCTTTTTAAGACCACAATTTCGCGTAACGTGCGTCTTTGTGAGGCTCCGAGCTTCGGAAAACCCGTATATTATCACGATAAACGCGCAAAATCCACGCTTGAGTACATTGCGGTTGCAAAAGAACTCAGCGAAAGGATCTGAAAATGGCTACCGTAAAGAAGCGCGATGCGGGCCTCGGACGCGGGCTTGACTCGTTGATCGAGGACAATTCGCCGTTTGTCAAGGGCAAACCGCAGGTCGTTCGGCGCGACGCCGCGGAAACCAAGGAATTCCGGAAAGAAAACAGTAACAGCTTATACAGAAAGGACGGTGCAATATCGTATGTCGGTAAAACGCCAAGGCGCTCTGGGTCGTGATTTCTTCAACATCCTCGACGATAATATGTACGAGGACAAGAAGGGAAAGACCGAAATGATAAAAATATCGGACATTGAGCCGAGAAAAGATCAGCCGAGAAAGACCTTTGAAAAGGAGGCTTTGGAGGCACTTGCAGAATCAATACAGACCTACGGGGTCCTGCAGCCCATAATTGTTATGGAAAACGCCGATCTGCCCGGCGTATATCAGATAATCGCGGGCGAAAGGCGCTGGCGCGCGTCAAAAATGGCGGGGCTCAGCGAAATACCCTCGATTGTGATCGACGGGGACAAGCTCAAGGCGGCTCAGATATCCTTAATCGAAAACATTCAGCGTGAGGACCTCAATCCCTTGGAAGAGGCAATGGGCTATCGCGCCCTGATGGATGATTTCGGTCTGACGCAGGAACAGGTCGCAAAGCAGGTAGGGAAGAGCCGCTCTGCTGTTGCAAATGCAACGAGATTGCTTGATCTTCCCGACGAAGTGCTTGAATTCGTGCGCAAGGGAGAGCTTTCTGCGGGTCACGCGCGGGCTCTGCTCGGGCTTGAGGACAGCGATATCGCGATCAAATTAGCCGAAAAGATAGTTTCGCACGGATTATCTGTGCGTGACGTTGAGAAGGCGGTCAAAAAGTTCAACGAAGCATCGGCATCGGATGACGGGGACAAAGTACTTGACACGCGCGAGGAGCAGATCAAGCTCTATATGAAAGAGCTCGAAAACCGCTCGCGCAGTATCCTCGGCAGGGACGTAAAGATAGTTCACGGCGGCAAAAAGAAGATCGTGGAGATCTCCTACGAGTCCAACGACGACCTTGAGGCACTGCTCGGCTTGCTCTGCGGCAAGGACATTTTCAATAATTTGTAAATAATAGTATATAATGGGAGAATAATGCAATGATAGACATTAAATATATCAAGGAAAACCCCGAGGAGGTCGTAGCAAGGCTCGCACTCAAGGGGAAGGACGCAAAAGACGACGTTGATAATATTATCAGACTTGACGCCGAGCGCCGCGCGCTGATAAGCGAGACCGAGGCACTCAAGGCAGGGCAGAACCGCACCTCCAAGCTCATTCCGCAGTATAAAAAGGAGGGCAAGGACACCGCGTCGATATTTGTCGAGATGAAGAAGCTCGGCGAACGCGCGAAGGCCAACGACGAGAAGCTGAAGGCGGTCGAGACCGAGCTGAACGGCTATATGCTCGGGCTCCCGAACCTGCCCGATCGCGACCTTGTCGGCGGCGGCAAGGAGAATAACGAGCCGCTCAGATATTTCGGCAAGCCGCACGAGTTCGGCTTCACCCCGAAGAATCACGTCGATCTTTGCACCGACCTCGGTCTGATCGACTATAAGCGCGGCGCAAAGCTCTCGGGCTCGGGCTTCTGGATCTATTCGGGGATCGGCGCACGGCTTGAGTGGGCTATTCTTAACTATTTCATTGATTTTCATATCGGCAACGGCTATCAGTTTATGCTCGTGCCGCATATGCTGACCTACGAATGCGGTCTGACCGCCGGGCAGTTCCCGAAGTTCAAGGACGAGGTATATTGGTTGGAGACGGCGGAGGACGAGCGCAGACGCTTTATGCTCCCGACCGCCGAGACCGCCCTTGTGTCGCTTCACCGCGACGAGGTGCTTGCCGAGTCCGATCTGCCGAAGAAGTATATCAGCTACACCCCTTGCTTCAGACGTGAGGCGGGCTCCTACCGTGCCGACGAGCGCGGAATGGTGCGCGGACATCAGTTCAACAAGGTCGAAATGGTGCAGTACACTCTGCCCGAGAAGAGCGACGAGGCGTTTGAGGAGCTCGTCGGAAATGCAGAGAACCTCGTAAAGGGTCTCGGCTTCCACTTCCGTACGGTCAAGCTTGCGGCGGCGGATTGCTCGGCTTCGATGGCGCGAACCTACGATATAGAGATCCAGATCCCGTCGATGAACGGCTATAAGGAGGTCAGCTCGGTCTCCAACGCCCGCGATTATCAGGCGAGACGCGGTATGATCCGCTTCAGACGCGAGGACGGCGGCAAGATCGAATACTGCCACACGCTGAACGGCTCGGGGCTTGCGACCTCCCGTATACTGCCCGCGCTGGTCGAGCAGAATCAGAATGCCGACGGCAGTGTAAACGTTCCCGACGTGCTGAGAAAGTACATCGGTATGGACGTAATCAGAAAGCCCGAAAAATAATTATTCCCAAGGAGGTGTCAAACGGTGAACACCTTTAGTCTTTCGATCGCCGATTTTTTCAAATCGGTGAATAAGAACTTTTTTACCCCGAGCTTCGGCACGTACGAGCATCTCGGCTTCCTCGGCAGCGCCACGACCTTCAAGTGGGCGATCCTTGCGCTCTATTTCGGGCTCGTGATCGCGGCGGCGGTGACGTATTATAACCGATGCATACTCGGCAAAGCGGTAAGGGCGCTTGACGCGGCGGATTGCTCGTCGCCCGAGCGTGCTATGACGCTTGCCGAGCTCGGGCTCGATAAAAATATATTTGTAAAAATGTCCCTGCGGCGAAAGAACGGAACGCTTGCCCGCACGTTGTGTCACGTGGTATTTACCGACGGTGACGCCGAGGCGGGCGGGCAGACCGCGGAGCACCGCAAGATCGACTTCGGGTCGGATGGATTTTACCTTGCTCCCGAGAAGCGCGACAGCGCGGTACAGCGCTTTGCCGCGAAGGGAAGCGGTATACTCAGCATCGTGTTGGTCGCGGTGATCGGGCTTGTTGCCGTCGTGCTGATATTTAAGGGAGCTCCGGTGATATTCAGTCTGCTGGACGCGGCTATCGACGGTCTGGGCTCGGCGGCATCGGGGCAGTGACCGACGGCTATGAGCAGAAAAGAGAACGGGGGGCTGTACGTTCCGATAGGTGAGCGACAGCGCTCAAAATATGAGATAATATACGATCGCCTTTGCCTTCCGCCCCTGACCGAGCTTTTGCGCGCGGTCGGTATTACCGCAGGCGGGGTGTTGCTTGCGATCCTCGTGCTCCTCATCTCCGGACTCCGTTGGACCGGAGCGTCGGGGGAGGATGCCGAGAAAGAGTACAGCTATTTCGGCTGGATATACGGCGGCAGACCCGCGCTCGGAATAATGCATTGCTCGGACGGGGTGAACGCCACCGTCCGCGGATGGAGCTTCTATTATTCCGACGGGTCGAGCTATACCGGCGAGACCTCGGGCTTTATGAAGCATGGGAGCGGTGTGCTGACCCTTGCCGACGGCTCGGTCTACACCGGAAATTTCAAGGACGACCTGTTCTCCGACGAGCACGCGACGCTCGTTTTCGCCGACGGCGGCAGCTACGAGGGCGGATTTGAGGAAGGGCTTTTTTCGGGACAGGGCAAGCGCGTTTACGCCGACGGCTCGGTCTACGTCGGGAGCTTCGTCAAGGGCGAGCGCTCGGGGCAGGGGAGCTTTACCTATTCGAACGGGGACAGCTTCGTCGGCACTTTCGACGCCGATATGCGCTCGGAGGGCGTCTATAAATGGATCAGCGGCGAGAGCCTTGACGGAAAGTATTCGAATAACGTGCCGTCGTTGACCGAAAAATCGGTCTACACCGACTATTCGGGCAGATCCTATTTGGCGTATTACAAGGACGGCAAGATCACCGAGAAGGCGTACTACGTGCCCCCAAAGCAGGACGAGCCGTCCGGTGTCGGATGATCTCCGTACAGCACAATAATGATTTTGAAAGGGATCGAACGTGATGAGTGAAAATAAAAAAACGGCAATAATCATCGGTGCGGGCCCCGCGGGACTTACCGCGGCGTACTGTCTGCTCCGTGAGACCGATATAAAGCCGATCATCCTTGAGGAGGAGGATTTCGTCGGCGGTATATCGCGCACGGTCGAATATAACGGCAACCGTATGGATATCGGCGGTCACCGCTTCTTTACGAAGAGCCGTGAGGTCAACGAGCTCTGGAACGAGCTTATGCCGATGCAGGGTAAGCCGGCAAAGGACGATCTCATCCTCGGCAACGAGAAGGAGCTTGCCGAGGGCGGACCCGACCCGGAGACCGAGGATCGGGTAATGCTTCGCCGCCGCCGCGTATCGCGGATATATTATCTGAAGAAATTCTTCGACTACCCGATCTCGCTGAAGCCGGAGACCTTTCGCAATATGGGCTTCAAGCGCACCGTGCGCGCGGGCTTCGGATATCTGAAGTCTGCCGTGGTGAAGAAGGAGGAAAATTCGCTCAGAAACTTCTACATCAATCGCTTCGGTCAACCGCTCTACGAAATGTTTTTTGAGAGCTATACCGAGAAGGTGTGGGGGCGCGACCCGAAGGATATCTCCGCCGATTGGGGCGCACAGCGGGTAAAGGGACTGTCGCTTATGAAGGCGGTCTGGAGCTTTATCTCCAAGCCCTTCAAGAAAGGCGGAAAGGTAGAAACCTCGCTCATCGAGGAATATTCGTACCCCAAGAAGGGTCCGGGTCAGCTGTATGAGACGATGGCATCCGAGGTAGAGCGCCTCGGCGGTACCATTATCCGCGGGGCAAAGGTCACGCGCGTGGTCACCGAGGGCAACGAGGTGAAACACGTGATCGCGACCGTCAACGGGGAAGAGAAGGAATACGTCGGCGACGAATTCTTCTCCACTATGCCGATAAAGGATCTTGTCGCGGGGCTCTCGGGCTCGCCCGTGCCGCCCGACGTGGCTCGGATCGCCGACGGACTTCCTTACCGTGACTTTATGACGGTCGGGCTCCTCGTCAACAAGCTGAAAATAAGCAACAAGACAAACCTTCGCACGGTCGGGAATATAGTGCCCGACTGCTGGATCTACATTCAGGAGGGCGATGTAAAGCTCGGTCGCTTGCAGATCTTCAATAACTGGTCACCCTATATGGTCAAGGATCTTGAGCACACAGTGTGGATAGGGCTTGAGTATTTCTGCAACGAGGGCGACGAATATTGGAATATGTCCGACGGCGATTTCATCGCCTTTGCCACGCGCGAGCTTGCCTCGATCGGAATCATCGACGAGAGCGACGTGCTCGATTCGGTGCGGATCAAGGTAAAGAAGGCGTATCCCGCCTATTTCGATACCTATTCGGAGTTCGATATAGTGAAGAGCTATCTGTCGGGCTTCGGCAACCTTTGGTGCATCGGGCGGAACGGACAGCATAAGTACAACAATATGGACCATTCGATGCTCACGGCGATACGTGCGGTCGAATGTGTGAAGAACGGGGTAACCGACAAGCTCGACGTGTGGGAGGTCAATGCCGAGAAGGAGTACCACGAGGAGGCAAAGAAGGATGACGCGAACGGATAACGTCATGTCTCCGTCCGTCGGAGCAGAGGGGAAGCGGGAAACGCTTCGCCGCGTCCTGCTTTCGGCCGTGCTCCCAATCCTCATCCTGTCGATCGGGGTGGGAACGGTGATCTACTACATCGCGGGACCTGCGGAGGGGTATATGACCTCCGATTGCACCGATTCGTTGCGCTGGGCATATGAGACTTATGCCTCCGGGCGTTTGATAAGCGACAATTTTTATTATGCCGCTATCCTGCCGTTCGGCGGAAATCTCATCTTTTTGCCCTACATTGCCCTTTTCGGCTATTCGATGACGGCTCAGGTGCTGGGGCTCTGCACTTACGCGCTCCTTCTTGCCGCGGCAGCGTATTATATGACCCGCGGCTTGGGGCTGAGCCGTATTGCGTCGGCTTCCTGCGTCAGCCTGCTGTTCCTCGTTATGTCCTCAAGCGCAAAGCTCCGGGAGATTATGTGGGAGCATATATTCTACTATAACCTCGGTATACTGTTCTTCTGCCTCGGCTTCGGTCTGGCGGCAAGGCTCGTGCGCGAGGGAAGTGTGCTGACCGACCGACGCGGAACACGCGGAAATTTACTTGAGCTTGCGGTATTCGTACCCGTTGTGCTTGCTCTGCTCGTTGCCGTCGCACTTTGTATGCGAACGGTCGCGGCGCTGACCGTCGCCCTCTTACTGCTTGCCTGTGCGACCGTTGCCTACCTGATATTCGTATGGAGAGCGTCAAAGCGCAAAGCGGACAAAGCACCCGAACTGTTGCGGAGCCGTGAATGGCTTAGACTCGGGGCTCTGCTCGTCTTTTCACTGCTTGCGGCGACCGACGGGCTTCAAACTCTCGTCTGCTTCACCTTGCCGATCTTCGGCGGGATAGTTGCCGAGCGGCTGACGGACGTCGAAACACCCTTTTTCAGCCGAAAAAATCTGCGCATATTCTCGGCGTTCACGGCGTTTGCCGCCGTCTCCGCCGTCGGATACCTGCTGATCGACTACGTATCGGGCGGGGTGAGCGCGGGCTATGCCGACGCTTACTCGTCGTACAGTGCAATGTCAAGCTGGAAGAATAATTTCCTCGGATTTTTTGATAATTGGTTCTCATTGCTCGGCGTATCTGTCGCCGAACGCGATCCGCTCGTGAGCCTTGATTCGATCGTGAATATGATAAGGATCGCCGGGGCTTTCCTGTTGCTTGTCGCTCCGATAGTCCTGCTGTTCTTTTACGGCAAGATCGAGAGCCGCGGCGTACGTGCCGCGCTGATAGGGCACTTTGCGGTGTCCGCCTTCATCCTCTTCGCCGTGACCTTCGGGCGACTCGGCGGGGCAAATTGGAGGCTCACTCCGATGCTCGGAACGTCGGTGATCCTCTCGGCTGTGACGGCTTTTGAATTGATAAGGCAAAGGGGACTCGCGCGGCGGATAGGCTCGCTCGTGCTCGGGGGACTGATACTCGTTTCGGCGGTATCCTTCACAACGGTGGCGGCGATGCCGGCGGACTACGGGCGCGATAACGTCTGGCACCTGTGCGCCGACGAGCTTGAGGCTCGCGGACTCACATACGGCTACGCCAATTTCTGGTGGGCGGAGTCGATAACTATGTTTTCGGACGGCAAGGTTCAGACGGTGAATATAAGTGAGAGTACATCGTCGCCCACGGCATACGCCTATCAGGTGCCGAAGGACAGCTTCGGCGATCAAGAGGGCGTGGACAAATATTTCTTGCTTCTGACCGCCGACGAATACGCTCCGGGGGCGAAGACGATGTTCGATTGGATATCGCGTCGTCGCAGTAACGGAGAGATAGTCGAGGAATTCATAATCGAAACAGAGGAATACTCACTGCGCGGACATTCGGGCGATAAGATATACGTTTTCGTGTTCGATCACAGCCTTGTCGATGCGTGACGGGGCGACTTCATCAAGAAAGAGACGGTAAAGGATAATGGATAAAAGCATACGTTACGGGGAGAAGAGCTACGAGCTTGCAGTTATCGGAGGCGGTATGTCGGGGCTCTGCGCGGCGATCGCCGCGGCAAGACAGGGCGTTCACACTGCCTTGATCCACGCGCGCCCCGTTCTCGGGGGCAATGCCTCCAGCGAGATAAGGATACACATCTCGGGCGCAGATCAGTCACTGAAGCAGCCCGAATATGCGGAGGGCGGCTTGCTCTACGAGCTGATGCTTGAGAACAAGAGCTGTAACGACGGCTTCTGCTACTCGATCTGGGATATGGTGCTGTTTGAGAAGGCTAAGGCGGAGCCGAAGCTTGACGTTTACTTCAACACCGTTATGTACGATTGCACGGTCAAGGACGGCAGGATAGAATCGGTCCTCTGTGTGCAGGAGACGACCGAGATGCGCTATCTCATCAGTGCACCGCTCTTCGTGGACGCTACGGGAAACGGCACGCTCGGATACTACGCGGGGGCAGAGTATCGGCAGGGAAGTGAGGCAAAGTCGGAATTCGGCGAGCCCCACGCACCCGAAGCCGCGAACAACGACAGAATGGGGAACACCATACTGCTGAAGGCGCGCAACGTCGGTCACCCGGTAAAGTTCACGCCCCCTGCATTCGCACATCATCTCAGCGAAAAGCAGCTCGCCAAGCGTATTCACTGCGTTGAAATGAGGGAGAAGATCGATTGCTCCGAGTCACCCGACCCGGAGGAGTACCGCCGCACCTCGATGACAAGCTCGGCTTGCATAGACTACGGCTATTGGTGGCTTGAGCTTATGGGCGACGGCGAGGATATCATCCCCGATTACGAGAAGCTGCGCGACGAGCTCTATGCCTACGCTTACGGCTTGTGGGATCATATAAAGAACAACGACGAGGGTGTGCATAACCACCACGCCGAGAACTTTGAGCTTGAGTGGGTCGGTGCTTTGCCGGGTATGCGCGAGAGCCGCCGCCTTATGGGGGACTACATCCTGTCGGAGGCGGATATTTTAGAGCATAGGAGCTTTGACGACGCGGTCTGCTACGGCGGCTGGTGCGTTGACCTTCACGCCGCGCACGGCTTGCTCGACTTTGACAAGCTCCCGTCCGACTGTAACTTCTACCGCGGGGTTTATTCGATACCGTATCGGTCGTATTATTCGAAGAATATAAAGAACCTCTTTATGGCGGGGCGTGATATCAGCACGACAAAGCTCGGTCTGGCAAGCACGAGGATCATCGGCTGCTGTGCCCTCGGAGGCGAGGCGGTCGGCATCGCCGCGGCGCTCTGCCGCAAATATGCGTGCGACCCGCGCGAGCTGGCTCCGCATATAAAGGAGCTTCAGCAGGAGATACTGAAAAACGACGGCTTTATTCCGGGTGTATTTAACGAGGATTCCCGCGACCTTGCGCGCTCGGCGAAGATCGTCGCGTCCGCTTTCCTGCCGGGCGGCGAGCCCGAGAAAGTTGCGCGCGGCGCGGCAAGAACGCTTGACGGCGACGTAAACGGCTGGCTTGCTCATACGGGTGATCAGCTGACGCTTGAGCTTGACGGGGCACACACGGTAAGCGAGGTGCGTATGACCCTTGAGTCGAATTTCGCCTACCCGATCCGCGTAACGATGGCACCGAACCGCCAGAAGCAGCAGCGCCCGGGCGTCCCCGCCGAGCTGATCAAGGATGCGACGGTCGTGCTCTCGCTTGAAGGCAAAAAGGTCGGGGAATATAAGCTGAAGGACAATCATCAGCGGCTCGTGACGCTCGGCTTTGACCCCGTCACCGCCGATACGGTCACGGTAATCCCCGAATCGACGAACGGTGCCGACACCGTACTTATTCACGAGGTAAGGGTATATTGAGGATTTGAAGGGGGAGTGCCGGAATGCCCGACGGTACGCTGAATATTACCGTATTGACGGGGGATCCCGTGCTTGAGGAGCTCGTTCTTTGTGAGCTTGAATGGATCGGGAATGACTTGTTTGACCCCTCTGTCGCCCTTTCAACGTCGGCAAACGGCAGCTGTCATCTTCTGATCCTTGACACCGATACGGTGGGGGAGGCTCCGTCAGGGCTTGCTTTTGAACGCTGTCTCGCGATCTCGTTCGGAGATGCTGCTGCTTGCGCGGGTGCCGATGCCTTCCTTCATCGCCCGTTTTCACTGTCGGAGCTTCGCCGCGCCGTGATCTCACTGCTCGCATCGGCAGGTGCCGAGGAGCGGCAAGCCTTGCCGAATGAGCCCGATCCGCCCGCCCCGACGAAGGGAGAGCACGGGAGCGAACCTGCCGGGCAAAGTGCGCCTGCAAGCGAGCTTTCACTGCTGTCACACGGGGCTTGCTTCAACGGCAGGCTCGTAAAGCTGTCGCCGAAGGAACGTCTCGTGCTGGAGGCACTCATCAATGCCGACGGCGAGCCGATAGGTCGCCGGGAGCTGTCCGAGCTGCTCGGGATGCGGGGCAACGCCGCCGAGAATTATATTTTTCATCTGCGAAAAAAGCTCGCTCCGAGAGCGGGCGAGCCTTGTCCGATCGTGACCGTGCACGGGCGCGGTTACGCAATATTTAAGTCATAACCGCCGCCCGAGAACGGAACGGTTTTGAAAAAGCCTTCCCCCGCCGGGGAAGGCTT
>CAYWVC010000016.1:0-29389 GCA_964461635.1 uncultured Lachnospiraceae bacterium | reverse complement strand
CCACAAGCCGTATGTAATGGTTTGCGGGAGTTTTTCGTTAAAATATTTTCCCGCGGAGGTCATACGACCTTCGCGGGTGTGCTTTTAACCTATAACCGTTTTATCGATCAATCTTTTTCAAGCTGAGCCTGAACCGCCTCAATCTTCGGGTTGACGAGCTTGGACTTGGTCTTAACCGTCGTCTTCCAGTTAGCGTTAGCGCTATCGGCGATAGCTGCCTGGAACCAGTTCATCGGCCCGTTGATCTCGCTGTGAAGAATACGTCCGATATCAAAGTCCATATTCGTTCTGACGATATCGAGCATCTCTCTGGACGTTGCGTCGTCAAGATACTTGGTCTTCAGTGTGCGGTCGTAAACAACAGGTGTAACGGTCACGTGGCTCTCGTAGGCATAATAAGCCATTACAGCGGCGCCCATCTGGGTGTCCTCTGCAGTCGCGCGAGCGAAGATACCGTAAAGGGTGAAGGGGTTACCGATAACGGTTACGTAGTCGCCGTCAGTGCTGTACTTCGGGCAAGGAACTATCACGTAGTCGGTGCCGGCGTAATCCTCGGTTGCGAGGACCTTGAAGCTGACGCGTGCACGGTCGGTCATAAAGAGCAGACGGCCTGCGCCGAATTCCTTCTGGTGGTATACCTTATCGGAGGTGTACATGCCGTCCTTCGATACGTAGAAGAGGTTCTGAAGCTTCTCAATGGTATCGACCACTGCGTCGCTCGACATAGAAGAGGAAAGCTGAAGCTTATCATTCTCATTGTATTCAACGAGAACGGCGCCGGTTCCGTAGAAGAACGGGTCAGCGTGAATGGTACGGGTCATATAACCGAACTGGTCACCGACCGTCTTCGTGTTGCTACCGTCAATGTCGGAGTACATACCTTCGCACATAGTGAAGAACTTGTCGTAGGTCCACTCGCCCTTTGCACCCGCGGTAACGTAGGTCTGGGGATTGGTCAGGTTGTGAGTTTCTACCAACTCGGTGTTGACGTAGCAAACGTACATCATATACAGAGCGTTGGTCGAAATATCCCCCGATGCGAAGTACATATGATCGCCGAAGGTCGCCTGCTCAACAAGCTTGTCGGGCCACCACTCGTACGAGAAATCAAGGTATTCGCAATCGTCGCTGTTAAGGTCCTTGCAATATCCCTTAACGGCAGCCGATCCCGCGGTACGGGAGTAGGTTGCGAACATCGTGTAATTCTCGGTCTCGTTTCCGTCATGTACCGACTTCATTCTGTCAAGGTATGTCTGCATCTCGCCTGCATCGCCGTCCACGCCGAGCCAATTGAGCTCAACGCCGAGCTTCTGTTCAACGTTGTTGTTTCTCGTGAACAAAGCGTCCTCAACGTCGTCGCCGGTCAAGCCCTCAACGTCAAACTCGTTGTGCTCTGCATCGCTCCAATAGAGGATGGTAACCTTAGCACCGTTATAGTTGAGGTTATCGGGAACAATCTCAATGTCGGTGTCGCTGACAGAATTGCTCGGCTTATTGCCGGATCCGGTGTCATCGGTTTTCACCGTCGTTTCGTCACCCTTGGGATTGTCGTTCTCATCGCACGCCACCATCGGAATAACCATAGCGAGGATCATAACGCAAACCAGGATTCTGATTATCAGGGTCTTCTTCATGGGTTCCTCCTAAATAAATTAGTTTGTGGGTTCTTGCTCTTTTTCAACTTCATCGGTGGTCTCGGGGAAGTAGACGTCTTTATAGTCCTGCCATGCCTTAAGACGGGCACCGGTGAAATTGTAAAATCCGTAATAGGAGACGGAGGTCTTCGTAAGCTTATCCGAGATAAGCACCGCGTTCTGGTTGAACACGACCGGCATTACCGCCGCATCGTCAAGGAGCTGCTGCTCCGCCTGACGCAGGTAATTAACCCGTTCCTCAACCGTCTCTGCATTGAAGGCAAGGTCAATCAGCTCGTTATACGCCTCGCTGTTATATCCGGTAATATGGGTCGTCTCCACGGTATCCCTGCCGTTTATCGAACGGTTACCGGTGTAATCGTACGCGAAAGGCGCAAGCACCGCGTATGCTGTGGGTGACTTCGGCACGAGGTCGATCGCTATGATATCGAAATTGCCGTTCTTGTAATCCTCGTCAAACAGGTCGTCGACAATGTCGGACTGACGCTCGCCGGTACCGTCGACCTCGTTATCCTGCTTTTCCTCAACCGTGACGGGCTTGACCGTTACGTTAAAGCCGAGTTCCTCGCTCCAGACCTTCGCAACGTTCTCGGCGATGGCGGCATGGAGCTCGTAGCCGTCGGCAAAGCCGGCATCCTTATTAACGGTCGGCTTGCTGGTGGAATCGTTGGGGTTCTCATCCATCGCGCCGCCCGCGCGGACCGAGATGGTGAAGGTGTAATCCGAGGGATTAATTCCCGCGTCGGCAAGCAACTTCTTCGCCGCCGCAAGGTCCGCGGTGGTTGCGATAACGGCATCGGCACCCTCGCGGAAGAGCTTCTTCGTCGTCGCATCCTCGTATATCTTATTTGAAAGCAATCCGGTCGCGGGATCGGCGAACACCGCCAGCGCAGCTATTGCCTCGCGGTCTATCGAGAGCGACAGTGCCTGCCGTACCTCCTTGATGGCGAAGAGCTTTACTCCCGCCTCCTCGCCCGCCTTGGAGGACGAGACGACCGCATTCTGGTTGAACAAATACGTATGAGTGGAAACGCCGCTGCTGACCTTGGCGGTCGAGGCGTACTGCGATCTGAGCGACAGCGGAATCTCACCTACGAAGAGGACCTGACCCTGATTGAACAGGTCGACCTGCTCCTCACCCGTCTGCTCGTAATCAATGATTATCTTAAGAGGCTGAACGTACTTATCCTCCGAATCCTTCTCGCGGTTTCTGAAGTAGTAGCTGTTTCTCTCAAGCTGAAGGACCTTCTTGCCGTTCACGTACGAGGTCTTGGATACCTTAAACGGACCGCTGCAGGCGATCGTCGCCTTCTTCTTTGCCCAGTCGATCTTAAGGTCACCCTCAACGAGATTCGAGCGGAGCGGATAAAGCGCGGGGCTCGTAAGGTTCATCTTGAACTCTTCAACGTCGGCGTCGGTGATCTCATCCTCAAAGTAAATGGTGACCACCTTATTGTCGGCGTAAACGCGAAGGTCGCTGATCGAGCATTCGCCGCTCTTCACGTCCTTGGCGTTCTTCACCTTGTAGAGCAGTGCGGCGGCATCGTTATCCTTCTGCGATCTGAGAACGCGCTCAAAGGTGCAGAGAACGTCGTTTGCCGTGACCGCCGACTGTCCGTCACTCCAATATGTATCGCGAAGGGTTATCTCCATCTTGTACTCTTTTTTCGACGGATCGTTGTGAACCGTGAGGCTCTCGGCGAGATCCTCCGTCACCCTTCCCTTTTCATCTATCTTATAGAGTCCCGAAAATATCATACTGACGATCTTCAGCTGAGCATCGTTGGTAAATGCGTTCAGCGGATCAAGATCATAGACCTGATGCGAAATGTACATTTGCAGATAAGATTCGTTCGTCTCCCCCGCGCAGGACGCGAGCAACGGCAGTATCATTATCAAGCAAAATGCTATGGCTGCTATACGTTTTTTCATAATTTGGCGAAATCCTCCTTCTAAGGACCGTGATTCGATACAAATGGTGCTTACCATCCTCGGTATTATATCACATTTCGGAATCGGAATCAATCTTTTCTTCATCTTTCCGAAAAATTCGGTCATTTGCACAATCGAAAAATTTTTTTCTGTGCATTTTTCACACACCGATTCCGCTAATTTTTGAGTATTAGTGAGGTTACACTAAAAAGGAACGTTCACCCGTTTTCAGGAGGTTTCATATGGAGTACACGTTACGCAGCGATCTTGCCGCCGAAGCATTTCCGAGCGGCGGACTCTCACCCGATTCGGAGCACGGGCAAACCGATCACGGCAGCTTTACCGTCGAGCGTCTCCGCCTGTCCGAAGGCGACGCAAAACGCATAGGCAGAACGGCGGGACATTACACAACCGTCAGCTTCCGCCCGATCAACGACCTCACCGACAGCGAAACGGAAGCACTCGCCTCGTTCATTTCCGAGGAGCTTTCGCTCTTCGTATCGAGGGCGACCGAAAAGCCGATCGACGGAAATCTGTCCTTGCTCGTTGCCGGGCTCGGCAACGCGGAGATAACCCCCGACGCGATCGGTCCGGGGACAGTAGCTCGCTTGAACGCCACACGCCATCTTGCGACCGCAGAACCCAGTCTTTTCACGCGACTCGGCTGTTGCCGCGTCAGTGCGATCTCTCCGGGTGTGCTCGGTCAAACGGGCATAGAGGCAAGCGAAATAGTCGGAGGCGCGGCATCGTACGCCGCCCCCGATGCAATAGTGGCGATCGACGCACTTGCCGCTCGCGCCCGCGAACGGTTGAACGCCACGGTCCAGATCTCGGACACGGGCATCTTCCCGGGCTCGGGCATAGGCAACCGCCGAAGCGAGCTCAGCCGACGCACGCTCGGGGTCCCGGTCATAGCCCTCGGGGTTCCCACAGTGGTAGATTCCGCGACCCTCGTTCTCGACGTTCTCGGCAAAGCGGGAATATCGGAGCCGAGTGACGAGCTTCGGAGCGTGCTTGACGGCGGCTCCCGTTTTTTCGTGGCGCCCAAGGATTGCGACGCTATGACAAAAGCTGCCTGCCGATTGCTTGCGTCGGCACTGAACCGCGCATTCGGCATCGATCTCGGTCCCTGATATCCGAACGTGCGGCATTTTTCGCACATTTTCAAAAAAACACGTGCGGATTGTGGACAAATCGGTTTTTATATGGTATAATAGTTAAATAATGAACACATAAAGCGAGGACTTATGAATCTTTCACGCATTACCCCGCCTACGATAGGCTCGAACTGTTATATCATATCCGATGCCGGGGAAGCCGCGGTAATCGACCCAAGCGCCCCCACCGCGCAAATAATGAAAGCGCTTACCGACGGCGGGTTGGTACTTAAGGCGATATTGCTGACACACGGTCATTTCGATCATATGCTCGGCTTGGAAAAGCTGCGGACGCTCAACCCCGCCGCGCCCGTTATGATACACGCCGACGACGCCGAGCTTATGCCCGACGGTCACAAAAACGCCTTCTTCGACTTTTTCGGCAAGGATCGCGGCTTCGGCGAGCCGGACAAGCTCCTTATCGAAGGAGACACGGTAAAGATCGGCAACGTAAGCCTGCGCATCCTGCACACCCCCGGACATACGAAGGGCTCGGCGTGCTACAGATGCGGCAAGCTGCTCTTTACGGGTGATACGATAATGGCGGACAGCTTCGGCAGACTTGATCTGTATTCGGGCAATCCGGCAAGTATGAATCACTCGCTTCGCAAGCTGCGCGACCTTGCCGCAAAGGACGAGCTCGTCATCTGCCCGGGTCACGGAAACACGGCAAAGCTGTCCGATGCGCTCTATCGCATATACAACGGACAATAAACGAATTTAAGAAAGATATGCCGCCAAGCGGCAATGGAGGTTAACGGTCATTATGGATTATAACAAGCTTGCGGACCTGCTTTTCCCGGACGTAAACGAGACGCCCGAGGATATGGAGCGCCGCTTTCCGCCGAGACAGCTGCCCGAGGGAGCGAAGGTCACACGGTTCGCCCCCAGTCCCACCGGTTTCGTACATTTCGGCGGTCTTCTGCCCACCACGACGGGCGAACGGCTTGCACATCAGTCGGGGGGCGTATTCATCCTCCGCATTGAGGACACCGATGCAAAGCGCGAGATCCCCGGCGCGGCAGAGGCTCTTATCACTACCCTTTCAAAGTACGGAATAAAATTTGACGAGGGCGTTGCGATCGATGAAAAAGGCAACATAGTGGACAACGGAGCCTACGGTCCCTACAAGCAGAGCCTTCGCGGTCCGATATATCACGTCTACGCAAAGGAGCTCGTGCGCCGCGGACTCGCCTATCCCTGCTTCACCACCGTCGAGGAGCTTGACGAGCTCAACGCCAAGGACAAAAAGGCGGAAATAAAAGAGAAAAAAGAGTGGAACGAAGCCGAATGGCTCGCGGAGGAAGCCGCACGCAAGCAAAAAAAGCTTGCCGAGCGGGAGATTTCGCTTGACGAGGTCGAATCCCACCTCGCGGCGGGAGAGCCCTTCGTGCTCCGCATACTTGCCGACGGCGATCCGTCGAAGAAAACGAAGTTCACCGACCTCGTGAAGGGCACCCTTGAGATACCCGAGAACGACGAGGATTTCGTGCTTCTCAAATCCGACGGCATCCCGACCTACCACTTTGCCCACGCGGTGGACGATCACCTTATGGGCACGACGCACGTTATTCGCGGCGAGGAATGGTTGCCGAGCGTGTCAAAGCACATACAGCTCTTCCGCTATCTCGGCTTCAAGCTCCCGAAATATATGCACAACGCGCAGATTATGCGCCTTGACGAAAACGGGAACAAGAAAAAAATATCCAAACGCGATATGGGCGCGAATCTTGAGGATTATTCAAAGCTCGGCTACGCCCCCGAATGCGTCTGCGAATACATTATGACCCTTCTCAATTCAAACTATGAGGAATGGCATATGCAGAACCCCGACAAGCCGTACACCGAATTCCCCTTCAGCATAAAAAAGATGTCGGCGTCCGGCTGCCTCTTTGACCTCGCCAAGCTCGGCGACGTATCGAAGAACGTCTTGTCAAAGATGCCGGCGGAAAAGGTATACGAGGGACTTCATTCCTGGGCAGAGACATTTGATCCCGAATACGCGGCACAGCTTGACGCCGATCCGAATTACGCATTGGCTGTAATATCGATCGGTCGCGGCGGCAAAAAGCCGCGCAAGGATTACGGCACCTACGTCGAGCTTAAGGAATATTCGAAGCTCTTTTACGACGCATATTTCAAGATCGAGGACAGCTATCCCGAAGGAACCAACCTCGGCGACGTAAAAGCGGCGCTCAACGCCTTCCTCTCCTCCTACGATCCCGCCGACGATCAGAACGTATGGTTCGATAAAATAAAAGCCATAGCGACCGAGCTTGGATACGCCGCGGATATGAAGGCGTATAAAGCCGATCCGTCCGCCTTCCGCGGAAGCGTAGCGGATATCAGTATGTTTATTCGCGTCGCCGTGACCGGTAAGCTCAACTCGCCCGATATGTTCACCGTAATGAACATTCTCGGCAGTGAGCGGGTAATAGCGAGAATTTCCGATATGGCAAACAGCTTATAATGGAGGAAAATATGGACAGCACTAATTTTATATACGATATAATCGACGGCGAGATCGCCTCCGGCAAATACCGCGCGGATGAGATACACACGCGCTTTCCGCCCGAGCCCAACGGATATCTGCATATCGGTCACTGCAAGGCACTGATAATAGACTTCGGCACCGCGGCAAAATACGGCGGCAAATGCAACCTTCGTATGGACGACACGAACCCGGCAAAGGAGGACACCGAATTTGTCGATGCGATCCAGGAGGACATTCATTGGCTCGGATTCGATTGGGACGACCGTTTCTACTACGGATCGGATTATTTTGAGCAAGATTACGAATATGCCGTAGAGCTCATCAAGAAGGGACTTGCCTACGTCTGCGAGCTGACCGCCGAGCAGTTCCGCGATCCCGCGTACTGCGGCGACCTCACTCACCCCGCAGTATCGCCTTGGCGCGACAGACCGATCGAGGAGAGCCTTGATCTCTTCGCCCGTATGAAGGCAGGGGAATTCCCGGAGGGGAGCTATACCCTTCGCGCCAAGATCGACCTCGCCTCGGGTAACTTCTGTATGCGCGACCCCGTTATCTACCGCATAAGATACATTGACCACCACCGTCAGGGCAAAAAATGGTGCATATTCCCTATGTACGATTTTGCTCATCCCATACAGGACGCGATCGAGGGCATAACTCACTCGCTCTGCTCGTTGGAATACGAAATACACCGTCCGCTCTACGATTGGGTGATAAATAACGTCAGCGTCGAGGCGAAGCCGCGTCAGATCGAATTTGCGCGACTCAATATCACGAACACCGTCCTCTCCAAGAGGTATCTCCGATATCTCGTCGAAAACTCCATCGTAGACGGTTGGGACGATCCGCGTATGCCGACCCTTTGCGGTCTGCGCCGCCGCGGATATACCGCCGAATCGATCCTTGATTTCTGCAACCGTATCGGCGTATCAAAATCCAACAGTATGGTTGATATCGGCTTGCTTGAGCACTGCATACGAGAGGATCTGAACGCACGCGCACCGCGTCGCATAGCGGTCATCTCGCCGCTCAAGCTCATCGTGGATAATTATCCCGAGGGTAAGACCGAATATTTCACCCTGCCGAACAACCCCGGCGATCCGAATGCCGGAACGCGTGAGCTCCCCTTTACCCGTGAGCTTTACATCGACTCGGATGACTTTGCGGAGCTTCCGCCCCCGAAGTTCTTCCGCCTCAAGCCCGACGGCGAGGTCAGACTGATGGGAGCCTACATCGTCAAGTTTGCCTCAATCGAGAAAAACAGCGACGGAAGCATATGTGCCATCCACGTGACCGCCGACCTTGAGACCGGGTGCGGTATGCCCGCCGACGGACACAAGGTCAAGGGCACGGTACACTGGCTGTCGGCAGAATATGCAACGCCCATGAACGCGATACTCTATGACAGACTGTTCACCGAGGAGAATATGAACGACCTCCCCGAGGGCAAAACGTACGTTGATTTCCTCAATCCCGATTCGGCGCGTAAGGTCGAAAATATTATGGTAGAGCCTTCCCTCGCCGACGCCAAGCCGGGAGAAAAGTTCCAATTCGTCCGCACCGGTTATTTCTGCCTCGATACCAAAAATGAGAACACCTTCAACCGCGTCGTCGGACTGAAGGACAGCTTCCCCAAAAAACCGTGAACGAACAGACAGCGCAATACGTTGCGATCGGCTGGCTTGCGCTCATATCTATCGTAGCCGTTGTTGCGACGGTTGCCGACAAGCTCCGCGCTAAAAGAGGATCATGGAGAGTGCCCGAAGCCGCGTTAACAGTCATTTCTCTGCTCGGGGGCTCGGTCGCTATGCTTGCCACGATGCTTGTCATAAGACACAAAACGAAGCACCCGAAATTTATGGTGGGCATTCCCGTCATAATAATTCTGCAATTGCTCGCAGCTTTCGCACTCTTCAAAATTACCTCTTGATTTTTCGCAAAACAATGCTATAATATCTATAACTGCTGTGATGAAGTCGGCTGAGCAGTAAAACGTATTACAGAGAGACCGCCGCGGCTGAGAGCGGTCATACGTCCTGCTGTTGCCCTTCGCTTCGGAGCCGGAAAGGTGAAGCTTTATCGGTAGTCTTTCCCGTCCCGCCCGCGTTACAGGGCGAAAAAGTGCCGGATTCGTCCGGAATTATGGGTGGTACCGCGTACGCATAAAAGCGTTTCGTCCCGTCGTTTATCGACGGGACTTTTTTAACCCAACCGAGAAAATAATTGAAAGGAACAGAATAATGAGAGAATTACTTGAAAAGATCCGCGCCGAGGCAAAGGCGCAGCTCAATGACGATGCGACCGACACGGAAGCATTGAGAGTTCGCTACCTCGGCAAAAAGGGTGAGCTCACCGCCGTGCTTCGCGGAATGGGCAAGCTGTCCGCCGAGGAGCGCCCGATCATCGGTCAGCTCGCCAACGATGTCCGCGCCGACATTGAGGCGGCGATCGAGGAGCGCAAGCGCAAGCTCGCCGACCGTATGCTTGAAATGAAGCTTAAGAAGGAAAAGCTTGACGTGACGTTGCCGGTCGACGGCTCGCTCGGACACGTTCATCCGCTTACGATGACTCAGCGTGAGCTTGAGGACATCTTCATCGGGCTCGGCTTTTCGATTGTCGAGGGTCCCGAGGTGGAATTTGACTACTACAATTTCCAAGCACTGAACATCCCGGAGAATCACCCCGCCCGTGATACTCAGGATACCTTCTATATTACCGATAATATCCTGCTCCGCTCGCAGACCTCGCCGGTACAGGTCAGAACGATGAAAAATCAAAAGCCCCCGATCCGCATAATCTCGCCGGGACGCGTATACAGGTCCGACGCGGTGGACGCAACGCATTCTCCGCTCTTTCATCAGCTTGAGGGACTTGTGGTCGATCGCGGAATCTCTATGGGCGACCTTAAGGGCGTGCTTGAGCTCTTCGCCAAGCAGACGTTCGGAGAGGATACGCAGATACGCTTCAGACCCCATCACTTCCCCTTCACCGAGCCGTCTGCCGAGGTCGACGTTTCCTGCTTCGCCTGCGGCGGCAAGGGCTGCCGTATCTGCAAGGGCGAGGGTTGGATCGAGATCCTCGGTGCCGGGATGGTTCACCCGAACGTATTGCGCAACTGCGGGATCGACCCGGACGTATACTCCGGCTTTGCCTTCGGATTCGGCATAGAGCGCATAGCAATGCTCAAATACCACATCGACGATATGAGACTGCTCTACGAGAACGATACGAGATTCCTCGGAGAGTTCTGATTATGGATACTGTCAAAAGAAAAAAGCTCGGTCTCCTCATCAGGGATTACGGCATTATGACGGTCGCAACGGTCGTCGTTGCGGCATCCATATATTTCTTCAAATACCCGAACAACTTCGTTCTCGGCGGTATGACCGGTCTCTCGGTCGTCGTCGGAAAGCTGACGGCGGGAACGGTAATGGAATGGCTGACCCCCGCGACCTTCGTCTCTATCTCCAACGTTATCCTGCTCATATTGGGCTTCATCGTCCTCGGTCGGGACTTCGGTGCCAAGACGGTATATTGCAGCCTGCTGCTGTCGGGAATATTGCAGATCCTTGAGCTGCTTGAAAAAGCGGGACTGTTCAGCACAGCTCAGCCCTTCACCGATCAACCGTTTTTGGAGCTCTTCTTTGCCGTTGCAATATCCTCCATCGCCACAGCGGTGATATTCAACCTCGGCGGCTCCACCGGCGGGTCGGATATAATAGGAATGATCCTGATGAAAAAGCTCCATATAGACATCGGCAAGGGAATGCTAATCGCCGACCTGCTGATCGTACTGACGGCATTCTTCACGTTCGACGTCAAGACGGGACTGTTCTCGCTCTTCGGAGTGTTCGTCGCGACCCTCATCATTAATTCGTCGATAGAAAGCCTTAACCGCACGAAATACTTCATAATAATCACGAACAAGCCGGATGAGATATCCGAGCTCATATTCAAAACCATCAACCGCGATGCGACGCGTTGGGATGCCGAGGGCTGCTATACCAAGCAGGGCAAGTCCGTCCTGCTCTCGGTTATGAACGAATCGCAGGCAAGGCGGCTCCGCGCCGTCATAAAAGAAACCGATCCGGAGGCGTTTATCCTGATCTCCAATTCCTCGGAGATTCTCGGAAACGGCTTCCGTCAGGGTCTGTAACCACAATGTCAGAAGAAAGGAATAAGCTATGAATCTTTCACTCAATTGGCTCGCCGACTTCGTACCGGGAGCATCAGATATCAAAGCCAAGGACTATTGCGACCGTATGACCGACACGGGGTCAAAGGTGGAGGGCTTTGAGACCCTCGCCGCAGATATAGAAAACGTCGTCCTTGCAAGAGTCACCGAAATGACAAGACACGAAAATTCCGACCACCTCTGGGTCTGTCGGTGCGACATCGGCAACGGCAAAACCGTCCAGATAGTTACGGGAGCTCAAAACGTATTTGAGGGTGCACTTGTGCCCGCCTGCGTTGCCCCCGCCAAGCTCCCCGGCGGAGTGACTATAAAAGCCGGCAAGCTCCGCGGCGTTGAATCAAACGGTATGCTCTGCTCGATCACCGAGCTCGGGCTCACCGAGCACGATATGCCGGGCGCAAACGACAAGGGCATACTGATCCTCGGCGAGGAATTTGCCGATCGGGTGGGTGCGGATATACGCGACGCGCTTATGCTCCGCGACACGGTGGTTGAATTTGAGATCACCTCTAACCGCCCCGACTGCCTCTCGGTCATCGGTCTCGCGCGTGAGACCGCGGTTTCGTTCGACCTTCCTATGCAGCTTCACACACCGCAGGTCAAGGGCTCGGGCGACAACGTGAGCAACTACCTTAAGGTGAGCAACAACGCCCCCGAGCTTTGCTTCCGGTACAGCGCAAGGGTCGTAAAGAACGTCAAGATAGCGCCCTCGCCGCTTTGGATGCGTATGCGTCTGCGCGCGGCGGGTGTAAGACCGATCAACAATATCGTGGATATCACAAACTACGTGATGCTCGAATACGGTCAGCCTATGCACGCCTTTGACTACTCCTGCCTTAACGGCTCGGAGATTGTCGTCAGAAAGGCGGAGGCAGGCGAGTCCTTCCGTTCGTTGGACGACAAGGACCACACCCTTGACCCCTCGATGCTCGTGATCGCCGACACCGAAAAGGCGGTTGCGCTCGCGGGCGTGATGGGCGGCGCGAACAGCGAGATCTCCGACAGCACCTCAACCGTCGTATTTGAAAGCGCCGGATTTGACGGTCCGTCCGTCCGTGTAAGCGCAAAGAAGCTCGGTATGCGTACCGAGAGCTCGGCACGCTTTGAGAAGGGGCTCGACCCCGAAAACACCCTGCCGGCTCTTGAACGCGCCTGCGAGCTCGTTGAGATTCTCGGAGCCGGTGACGTAGTCGACGGTACCGTTGACCTTTATCCCACCAAGAAGGCTCCCGTGACCCTTCCGCTTGATGCCGAAAGAATAAATCGCTTCCTCGGAGTAAGCCTTACGAAGGAATATATGGCAGACGTTCTCCGCAAGCTCGAATTCACGGTCAGTGACGACCTCTCGACCGTAACTCCCCCGACCTTCCGCGCCGATATAGAATGTATGCAGGACGTGGCGGAGGAGATCATACGCATTTACGGCTATAACAAGCTTGAATCGACCTATATCAGCGGTGCCGCTACCAGAGGCGGACGCACCGAGCGTCAGGCTCTTGAAGCCAAGCTTGCCCCCGCTATGGCGGCACTCGGCTTTGACGAGATACAGACGTTCTCCTTCATCAGCCCCAAATATTACGAAAAGGTAAGGCTCCCGGAGGCGGATCGCCGCTCGGTGGTCATCTCCAACCCCCTCGGCGAGGATACGAGCGTTATGCGCACGACCGCCCTGCCCTCTATGCTTGAGGTCCTTGCGCGCAACGACAGCTTCAGCAACGAAAACGTCAGGCTGTGGGAGCTTGCAAGCGTATACATCCCCCACGCCAATGCCGACGAGCTCCCGGACGAAAACAAAATGATAACCGTGGGAATGTACGGCGGATGCGATTTCTACACTGTCAAGGCAATATGCGAGAGGCTGTTTAAGCTTTGCGGTGTCGAAAACGTGCAGTACACGGCCCAAGCCGACAACGCCTCCTATCACCCCGGACGCTGTGCCGAGGCGAAGACCGCCGACGGTGCAAAGCTCGGCGTCCTCGGACAGATACACCCCACCGTAGCAAAGGAATACGGCTTCGGCGAGGAAGTATTCTGTGCCGAGCTCGACCTTGCCGCAATATGTGCCAACGCCAACCGCAAGATCGAATACACTCCGCTTCCGAAATTCCCGGCAACGACGCGCGACTTCTCCTTCGTCTGCGACGATTCGCTTGAGGTCGGCAGCATCGAACAGGCAATGACTGCCGCGGGCGGCAAGCTCGTAGAGTCGGTCAAGCTCTTCGACGTTTACCGCGGACAGCAGCTCGGTGAAGGCAAAAAGAGCGTCTCTCTGCGCGTTACACTTCGCGCCGCCGATCGCACTCTGACGTTAGACGAGGCCGACAAGGTCTCGGCAAAGATACTCGGCGCACTTGAGCACAAGCTCGGAATCACGTTGCGCGCCTGAATCATAAAAAACGGCAAACAGCAAAAGACCGCCCCCGCGGATTGAGATATCCGCGGGGCGGTTTAGTATTAAGCCGTATTTTTATTCGTCAAATTTGATCTGCATCTGGTGTGAGTTGGCAAGCTTTTGCTTTTCGAGCAGATTATGTATGCGCTTTACGGGATTGAGAAGCTCACTGATGCTCTCGTCGTGGTTAAGCGTATCAATAATATATGCAACGTACTTGCACATATTTACCTCAACGTACCAATCGCAGGCAAGCAGAGCGGGATTGCGATACACGAGGTTGGTCGTGAAGATCTTGTCGATTATATGATCCTCGTAGGCCTTGTTGAACTTATCGACACCGTCGGTGAAGAGTCCGAAGGTAGCGAATGTGAAGATGCGCTTTGCGCCCTTCTCCTTAAGCTGTGCCGAAACGTCAAGTATCGAATCGCCCGAGGATATCATATCGTCGACGATGATAACGTCCTTCCCCGTAAGGTCCGGACCGAGGTATTCGTGCGCGGTTATCGGGTTCTTTCCGTTCACGATCCGTGAATAATCGCGGCGCTTGTAGAACATACCTATATCTATGCTGAGAACGGATGAATAGTACATACATCTGTCCATAGCGCCCTCGTCGGGGGAGATCATAGTAAGGTTCTCTTTATCCAGCATCGCATCGGGAACGTTCTTCACAAACGCCTTCAGCATCTGGTAGGTAGGACGGACACTGTCGAAGCCGCAAAGCGGGATCGCATTCTGTATTCTCGGGTCGTGCGCATCAAAGGTGATGATATTCTCAACACCCATATTTTCAAGCTCCCGAAGCATAAGCGCACAGTCAAGGGATTCGCGACTCATCCTTCTGTGCTGTCTGCCCTCGTAGAGCATCGGCATAATGACCGAGGTACGGCGAGCCTTACCCGCAATAGCTCCGAGTATGCGCTTAAGATCGGCGAAATGATCGTCGGGACTCATCGGTACGGTCTGCCCGTACATCTTATATGTCGCCCCGTAATTAAAAGGATCGCATATGATATATACGTCGTGTCCCCTTAATGATTTGTGGATAAGACCCTTGGCTTCTCCGGTACCGAACCTCGGGCACTCCGTATCCACGGTGAACGATTCGTCACCGCCGTGGCGTCTCCAATCCTTCAGATAATAATCGACCTGTGACACGAATTGCTCGCATCCCCGCATACCGATAACGCTGAGATCCCCGAAAAGTGCTTCCTTCATAATCCAATCCTTTCTAAAAATCAAAAGTGTAAATATATTATAGCATATAAAATCGGGTTTGAAAAGCGGTAAAACGCTTTTTTCAACACTTTTTTTAAGTCAATACCGCACAATTCCTTTTGCTCAGTTGCGCGGCCGGAAAATTCGTCAGATGAAACAAATTTCCGCGCGCGTAGTTTAGACGGATTTTATGCAAGCAAGCGAGTGAAAAAGGCGTTAGCCGCAAATTGTGCGGTGTTTCCTTAAATCAGCGAGCAAAGCAGACGTCGGAGCTCCCCAACATCGGCGGCAATGTGGAGCGCACCGGAAAATTCATTTACTTCCCCGTATCCGTAAAGCACCCCGATCGCGGGCAGTCCGTTTTGTGCGGCACCGTCGATATCATACATTCTGTCCCCGACCATCAAAGCATTATCGGCCGATATATCCGGAAATCTCTCCCGGACGTATTCAATGATATCCTTCTTCGTCGTGCGACTCTCCTCCATAGTATTGCCGCAGACCGCAGTGAAGTATCCGTCAAGCCCAAAATGCTTAACTATTCTCTCGGCATATATCTCGGGCTTGGACGTCGCGACGATGTTTTTTACCCCTAAAGCCGTCAACTCGGCAAGCAGAGCGTCAATCCCGGGATACACCTCGTTTTCAAAGATTCCGCGATCCTCAAAATATTCGCGGAAATAACCGAGCATCTCCCGCGACCGAGCCTCACTCACCCCGTAATCCTTCATAAACGACGGAATCAACGGCGGTCCGATATATTTGCCGAGCTCGTCTCGGTCGGGAACCGGAAAGCCGGCTTTGTTGATAGCAAAAGCAAGCGAATTTTTGATTCCCTCGCCGGGATCGGTCAGAGTCCCGTCAAGGTCGAACAGAGCGTATTTCAGCTTCATTTCAATTCCACAACGGTAACTCCGCTGTCCCCCTCGCCAAACTGTCCCATACGGAAGGAGGCGACGCGCCCGTCGCCGCGGAGGAAGCCCCAAAGCGCATTGCGAAGAGCTCCGGTTCCCTTTCCGTGAATCAGTCTGACGCTTCGTATCCCGGCGATCTGCGCATCGTCAAAGTATTTATCCACGGCATACCACGCCTCGTCGCCCGTCTTGCCGCGAAGGTCGATCTCGGGCGAAAAATCGCGCATCTTCGACGCGTGATAATCGGATGCAGACGTCTTTTTCTTGTTTTTGTCGGTCACGGTCGGCTCATCCTCGATCAGCCTCAGATTGTCGGCACGGGTGCGGGTGTCGATAAGTCCCGCACGCACCGAGACGTTGCCGCGTCGGTCGGGAAGCGACATTACCACGGCACGCTTGTTGATGTTGGCTATGAGGACGGTATCCCCGACCTTGAGCGGCCGAGGGAGCACGTAGTCCCCGTCCTCACGATTCACGACTGGATCCAGCCTGTCCTCATTGTCACGCAGGTGCTGACGCACCGCACGGCGGCGCGCGTCAAGCTCTTCCCCGAAGTTCGCGGCGTCCTTTGCCTTCTTCGCCTTGTCAAGCTGTTCAAAGACGAATTCGCTGGAGGCTCGTGCGCTGTTCAGAAGCTCTGTCGCCTTCTTCTGCGCCTGAGCAAGCTCGCGCTCGGCGGCGGCAAGCTTTTCGCCGTACTTTTTTTCCGCCTCTACCTTGAAGCGCTCATATCCCGCGCGAAGCTCGGCGGCTTCATCGCGTTGGCGCTCAAGATCCATCCGCGTCTTTTCAAGCCGTTCTATGACGTCCTCAAACCGCCGATCATCGGCACTCACGATCCCCTTCGCACGTTTGACGATATCGCCCGGCAACCCGAGCTTTTCGGATATGGCGAAAGCGTTTGACTTACCGGGGGTACCTATGATCAGCTTGTACGTGGGCTTGAGCGTCTCAACGTTAAATTCACAGGATGCGTTACACACCCCTTCGGTGTTAAGCGCAAAAATCTTAAGCTCGGCGTAATGCGTGGTTGCCGCACACATAGCGCCCTTCTTTCTCACGTCCTCTATAACGGCGACGGCAAGTGCCGCCCCCTCAACGGGATCGGTGCCCACACCCAGCTCGTCAAACAGAACGAGCGAGCGATCGGTGATCTCATTGACTATCGACACTATGTTGACCATATGTGAGCTGAAGGTAGAGAGCGATTGTTCAATGCTCTGCTCATCGCCTATATCGGGCAGAATACGGTCAAAAATGCAGACCGACGAATCGTCCTCTGCCGGAATATGCAACCCCGATTGAGCCATCACCGCCAGCAAGCCGAAGGTCTTAAGCGTGACCGTCTTGCCCCCCGTGTTCGGTCCCGTAATTATAACGGTATCGTACCCGTCCCCGATCACCGCATCGACGGGCACGACCCGATCGCGGTCGATCAGCGGATGACGCGCGCGGTGCAGCCTCAGCTCGCGTGTATCGCTTATCGCGGGAGGATTCCCGTTCATTCGGAACGAGAGCTCCGCGCAGGCAAACGCGAACGCCAGCTCGGTTATATTGCGGTAATTGAAGGTCAACGCCGAGCTGAACTCCGCCACGTCGTTCGACATATCGGCAAGGATGCGTTCTATCTCCTTGCTCTCCTTTGCGGCGAGTTCGCGGAGCTCGTTGTTCGCCTCCACGACCGCTATCGGCTCAACGAAGAGGGTCGCCCCCGAAGCCGAGGTGTCGTGAACAAGTCCCTTTATCTCGTTACGGCATTCGACCTTAACGGGGATCACGTATCTGCCGTTCCTCACCGTTACGATGTTATCCTGCAAATATTTCGAGTAATCGTTATTTTGCGTATAATGCTGAAGCATATCGCGTATACGGCCGTTCAGCGACTTTATCTTTCGACGGATATTCCCGAGCTCGGGCGACGCGTCGTCGGCTATCAGATCCTCTGCAATTATTGCCCGGGTTATCTTGTTCTCCAACGCGCGGTTCGGCGTGATCAGATCGAAATATTCGTCAAGCACGGTGTCGAATTGCTTGTTGATACGGATATATTCGACGAGCCTTGACGACACCTTCAGCACGTCGGCAACGTCAAGCAGCTCGCGCGGAGTAAGCACCGCTCCCTTAAGCGCCCGCTCGCACGAGTCGGACACGTCGCAAACGTCGCCAAACGACGGAGCACCTTTGACGTTCATAAGGCGCTTTGCGTCGGTGGTGCGGTGTTGACGGCGAAGTATCTCATCCCTGTCGTCGGACGGTCGGAGCACCGCCGCCCGCTCCCTCGCCCCCGCGGTCAGAGCGGATTCGGCAAGCATCACCCGTACCTTATCAAATTCAAGTGTTTTCAGCGTTTTTTCCGAAATGTTCATTTTGTCCCTTTTTAGCTGTTTTTTATAGATCCGTAAAATTCCAAAGTATCGAAGCCGTGCCCGATGTGGCTCAAAAGATATGTTTCGCAGGCGCGGCAGAAGCCCGAGAGCTCACTGTTATCCAGAGAAAACAGAAGGAATCGCCCCGTCTCCGCATTCAGCACGTAGCGCAAAGCAGCCGTGACCGATGAGGTCAGGGGAATAAAAATCTCCGCCTCCCTGATATCCTCGCTCGTTGCCCTCTCACGTGCATTCTCTATCGCCGCGCGGTGCATACAGTCGGCGCAAAGCAGCCTTCCGTTCATCACGTCAAGATACATAATATCCGCGCTCTCGCGTCGGCACCCGCGGCAAGCCGATAAATCCGGCATAAAGCCCGATACCGCCGCCGCCCGAAGCTCGAAGGCACCCTTTACCTGCGCATCGGGGCAAAGCCCGGTATCAAGCGCGTGAAAGGAGTTCAACAGCAGTCTGAGCAACTCACCGGCTTCCTCATTCTCATCCGACAGCTCGTCCGCGACCGACGAGAGGTATGAGGCAAGCGCGATCTTTTCGATATCCGACGTAAGTACCGCAAACTGTCTTATCGGCGAGGCGGCGCGTATCCACTTGTAATCCCCGCGATAGCTTATTTCATAATTCCCGTAGGTAAAGAGTTGCGTCGCCGACAGGCTGCCGCTCTTCAGCGATCTGCCACCCTTGACCACCGCGCGTATTCTTCCCTCCTCGGGGGTCAGGAGCGTTACGAGCCGATCGTTCTCCCCGACCGTGCCCGATCTCAGCACAAGTCCGTCAGTCGTGTACGGCATTATTCAAGGTCTTCTTTTTTGTATCCGAAATTGCTTATAAGGTGAGCCGAATCGCGCCAATTCTCCTTGACCTTGACCCAAAGGTTAAGGTAAACCTTGACGCCGAGCATACGCTCCAGATCCTCCCGCGCGTAAGTCCCGACTCGCTTAAGCGTCGCGCCGTTTTTGCCGACGATTATCCCCTTGTGCGATTGCTTTTCACAGAAGATTTCGGCGCGGATGCGTATAAGAGTATCCTCATCGGTATAATCCTCTATCACCACGGCGATCCCGTGCGGGACCTCACGGTCAAGTGCCCGAAGGAGCTTTTCGCGTATGACCTCCGCGGCTATCTGACGCTCGGGCTGATCGGTTACGGTATCCTCCGGGAAGAACCAATCCGAATCGGTCAGGAATTTTGAGCACTCGTCAAGCAGATCGTTGACGTTCCTGCCGTTCTTCGCGCAGATCGGTACGACCGCGTCAAAATCGTGCATAGCCGTATATTCGATTATCGTTTTTCCGACTCGCTCCCCGTCGCAAAGGTCGACCTTGTTGATAACGAGCACCGACTGTACTCCGCTCGACTTAAGATATTCGATCACGTTGCCCTCGACTTCGCCGGGCGTACGCCCCGCCTCAACGACGAGGATCACGACGTCGGCATCCTTCATAGAGCTCTCGGCATTGTTTACCATATAGTCACCGAGCTTGTTTCTCGGCTTGAATATACCCGGCGTATCGATAAATACGTACTGCTCGTCCCCGCGCGTCCTTATTCCCGTTATCCTGTTGCGCGTGGTCTGGGGCTTCGGTGAGACTATCGCCACCTTTTCGCCCAATACGGTATTAAGAAGGGTCGATTTCCCAACGTTCGGACGTCCGACTATCGCAAAAAATCCCGTTTTTCTCATTTCAGTTATCCTCCTTGCTGTCAAAGGCGGCAAGCTCGTCCGCCATACTCTCGATCACCTTGCGCTGTATTCCGAACATACGAGTCTCGTCCTCCTCACCCGTCACGTGATCGTATCCGAGCAGATGAAGGGTCGAATGTACGCAAAGAAACGCCGCCTCGTGCTCAAGGCTGTGCCCTAACTCCTTTGCCTGCACCGCCGCACGTTCAAGCGAGATAACGATATCCCCGAGAACCTTGTACGAATCGTCCGAAAGATCCACCCCGTCGGATTCGATATCCATCTGCGGAAAGGACAGCACGTCCGTCGCACGGTCTATCCCGCGATATCTTGAGTTAAGCTCGCGTATACCTCCGTCGTCTGTAAAGGTCAGGGAGACCTCGCAACCGCCGTTCACTCCCTCGTGACAAAGGACCGCTTCTACCGAATGTCTGAGCAACAGTTCCAGCGCGTGCGTTACCTTTACCTTTTTCTGATTGTCGTCAAAATAGATCATAAGCTTCATTTTCGTGCGTCTCCGTATTTTTTATTATATCTGAATTTCTGCTTCGCCTCGGAATGAGTACCGTGCTTCAAGGCGGCTTCCTTTTCGTATTTATCGTAGGCAACGATGATCCGTTGGACAAGCCGATGGCGAACAACGTCCTTCTCGGTAAAGCGATGGACCGCGATATCCTCCAATCCCACGACGACCTTCACCGCCGTTGCAAGCCCGCTTACCTGTCCGTACGGCAGGTCGGTCTGCGTAAGGTCACCGGTGATTACCGCCTTTGAATTGTTCCCGAGTCGGGTCAGGAACATCTTCATCTGCTCGCCCGTGGCATTTTGCGCCTCGTCAAAGATGATGAACGAATCGTCAAGCGTACGTCCGCGCATATAAGCGAGCGGCGCGATCTCAATGATCTGCTTTTCAACGTTGCGCTGATAGCTCTCGTAGCCCATAAGCTCAAACAGCGCGTCGTAAAGCGGGCGCAGGTAAGGGTCTATCTTGCTTTGCAGATCCCCGGGGAGGAAGCCCAACTTCTCCCCCGCCTCGATCGCCGGGCGGGTCAGTATGATCCGCGAGACCTGCTTATCCCGCAGAGCCTTCACCGCCATAGCCACGGCAAGGAAGGTCTTTCCGGTCCCCGCAGGTCCGATGCCGAAGACCACCGTATTGCTCCTTATCGCGTCAACGTAATATTTTTGCCCGACCGTGCGAGCCTTCACCGGTCTGCCCTTCGACGTAATGCAGATACAATCGTCGGCAAGCTCGGTAACCTCGCGCTCACGCCCGTCGCGCACCATATCTATAACGTAGCGCACGGTCTGCTCGGCAATACCCTCGCTATACGACGCAAGCTGTCCGAGGCACCGGAGCGTGCGCAGCGCGGCATCCACCGCGGCCCCGTCCTCTCCGCTCACCTCGACCGCATCGGTCCCGTCCTCCGACGGACGGTTCTGCAGGGTCACTCCCCACGCCTTCTCTATCATACGGGCGTTGAAATCGTAGCTGCCGAAGAGCTTTGCGGTATCCTCCGGCATACCGGTAGTAAGCGTTTTTCGTATCATCAGATCCTGTCTCCCGAGGGTCGGGATCCCCTTTCTTCGTGTTGTCCGCGCGAACGGCATCATCCGCCGGCGGAAAAGGAAAATTCCTTGACCAACGCGATATTTTCTATGCAAGATATTTCGCACCGGAGAACGTAAACTCCGTTATCGACCGATACCCGCTCCCGCCGCTCAAGTATCTCGGCATCGGCAAGCTCCGCTGTGATCGCAGCCTCAAGCTGATCAAGCGCGACCGAGGATGCCTCGGTGACCGAGTAGCACACACTCGCTTCCGCGTATTCGTTGACCCGCTCGGTCGATATTCCGAACGGCAAGAGCCGTCCGAAAAGCGAAAATTTCTTTTCCTCCTCTATTGTATCACAACTTGCCGTCAAATTTCTACCGTTTATGAAAACTTTTATCTTATTATTGAAAAAAATCAGCGACCGTGCGCCGGTGTAGCTTGCCGTCAACCGCTTTTCCGTGTGCTCAAGCGGGATCTTGATCTCAAACGTACGCAGAGTCTTTGCCTTGACGTATCCCGCCGCGCGGGTCACGGTAACGCCCGGCGCTTTCTCTCCGTACACTCCGCTGATGAGAAGGTCGCCCGCCTTTACCGCGTCACCGACCGAGAGCTCGCAATACCCGCTGTAAGCGATAAATTCCACAACGGTTCCCTCGCGCGCGGCAACAACGTTTGCGGGAGTAAGGGGATCCGTGCTCCCGTCGTTCGGAATTTTTTCCATCACCTCCACGTAGGCTACTGTCCCCCTCATATTGACCGATATCCACGCAAGTCGGTCACAAATGAGTAACGCCCGCCCCTCCGCAAGGTCGGTATCGAAGGTCGGTATATAGCTTCCGACACTCAGACCGGCACGGTCGAGCACCTCACTCAGCTCTGCCTCGGTAAGGCTTATGTTCCCGCTGATGCGAATATCCCACACGTGCTGTTGCGACGCAATAAGGATCAGCAGGGCGACAAGCGCCCCGATCACGATCCCGGGGCGGCGCAAGCATCCGGCGACCGAGATCGGGATCCCCCCTTCAGACGAGGTATCGGCAGATATCCCGACCGACGCGCACCTTGAGGCAAATCTGGCGGCGGTAAAGAGCGTGAAGGTAAAGCCGACGCGCTCCCCCTCAACCGCCATATCGCGGTAAACGTATCCGTATTTCATACAAATATTCAGCGCGTCCGCCGCATCGCTTAACGGCACCGTCAACCGCCTGTACCCAAGCAGCAAATAATATAACCTCAATTCGACACCTCCGACTCGGCTGAATCCGTCAAAAGCAAAAAAGCTTCGTCATCCCGCACGGCGAGCTCGGGCTATTTCAACCGACGTTATCTCCCCGCTGATTATCACTGCACCGTTAACGTAGCTGTCACAGATAAGCCCGTTGCCCGAAACCGAAATAAGCCCACTGCAATAACGTAACACGATACGGCTGTCCCCGTACTCGGCAATGCCGCGGCATCCGATAACGGAAATGCTCATATCGCCGCGAAGCTCGGCGTAAAACTCCGCTCCCGCGTCCACGTCGGCGGCAGTGAGCAGTGCCCTTAGTCCGCGTTTTCCCTTCATACTCAGTTTCCCCTCATATCAAAGCATTTCACAAAATATATTTATGTGAAAGAGGGTGAGCGAATGACTGATATCAAAAAATATACCGACCGACGGCGGATAGCGGCAGGCAGGCGGATCCTTCCCGTTATCACCGCAGCACTGACAGTCATACTGATACTCGACGGCGGAAATGCCCGCAACGCCGTTCTCACCTCGCTGAAGCTCAGCGCAACCGCCGTCATTCCGGCTATCCTCCCCTGTGCGGTGCTCGCGGGAGTTCTGACCGGGATGACCGATACCTCGCGGCGAAGCAGGGGGCTCGAGGGCGTGACGCGCTTTTTCTTTGACCTGCCGAGCGAGGCGATTATCCCGATCGTCCTCGGCTTCCTCTGCGGCTTTCCCGTGGGAGCAAAAAGCGTCGGTGAGCTTTACCTGCGCGGCGCAGTGTCGAAGGACGAAGCCGAGCGACTAATCTGCTTTTGCAATCTTCCCTCTCCCGCTTTTGCGATAAATGCCGTCGGGGCAGGTATGCTCGGCTCCAAAGTCTGCGGGATCGCGCTTTTTGCCATACTCCTGACCCTTTCACTTGTAGCCGGGATCCTTCTTTCGCTCCCCGGACGCAGGCAACGCAACCGCGGCACCGTGCCAAACGTCTGTCTGCAAACTGCCGAGGACAAAAAATCATTAAGGCTCGTGCTTACCGACTCGGTAAGCTCTGCCGCTTCAGCTATGCTGAGGCTCTGTGTCTACTCGGCTTTTTTCGCGTCGTTGACGGCGCTGGCAGATCCGCTCGTGAGCATTCTGCCCCCCGCAGTCGGAGCCGCAGTTGCCGCTCTGCTTGAGCTAAGCGGAGGCTGTGCCGCATCCGCTGAGACAGGTGCCGCTTCGCTGCCCTTAACGGCATTCGCACTCGGGTGGACGGGGCTCGCCGTGCATTGCCAGATTATGTCCGTGTCCCCGCGTGAGCTCTCGCTCGGCAAATATTTTGCGACCTCCGCCCTACGCGGACTGACCGCCTTCCTGATAATGCTCCTTGTCAACCTCGCCCGATTCGACATATACTGACGTTGAACGGCAAGCAACGTCAATAAGTCTGCCGGGAAAGGACGGACATAAAATGAATTCGAAGGAAGAACTCTGCACGGCGGCACTGAGCTCTGTGACGTACGCGCTCAAGGCGCAAAAGGCGCTCTCTGCCGTCGGTATCTACTCATACATCGTTAAGCTCGATTCTTCGGCGACCCGCCGCGGGTGCACCTACGGGGTGACCTTCTATTGCGGGGATACAAGCTCCGCCCGCCGAGCGCTTGCCAATGCGCATTTGAACGTTACACAATACGTCAAAGGAAGCGGTGAGCTCGTGTGATATACCTTGACAACGCCGCGACGACCTTTCCGAAGCCGCCGTCCGTGTCGGCGGAGGTCTCGCGATGCATAAGAGAATACTGCGGAAACCCCGGCCGCGGTGCGCACGAGCTTTCGCTAAGAGCCTCCGAAAAGATCTTTGAATGCCGGGAGCGGCTATCTGCATTCTTCGGAGTCGGTGCGCCCGAGCGAGTTATCTTCACCCTTAACACGACCCACGCGCTGAATATCGCGATAAAGGGACTGCTTCATCGCGGCGATCACGTTATAATATCCGATATGGAGCATAATGCCGTCTATCGCCCCGTTCAGCGCCTTGCCGCCGAAGGAAGCGTGAGCTTTGACGTTTTCAGAACTCATCCGACCCGCGATGCCGTCAGCGCCATATGCCAAAAGCTCCGTCCGAGCACGAAAATGGTGATCTGCACGCACTGTCCGAACCTGACGTCGGAGGTGATGCCCATACGCGATATTGGGCACTTCTGCAAGGCTCACAGACTGTTATTCGTCGTCGATGCCGCGCAATCGGCGGGGCATGCGCCGATCGACCTCGTTGCCGACAAAATAGACGCACTCTGCCTCCCCGGGCACAAAGGACTCTACGGCATACAGGGGTGCGGTGCGATCTGCCTTGCCGATGGAGTGCTTCCCGACACCTTGACCGAGGGCGGCAGCGGGGTCAACTCGCTTGAAGGAGCGATGCCGGAGCTCCCACCCGAAAGGTACGAAGCGGGAACGCCCCCGACCCCCGCGATCGCGGCGCTTAACGAGGGGATAAAATTCGTCTCCCGCCTTGGCATCGGATACATAAAAGATACCGAAAGCAAGCTGTTCTCGACGTACCGCGAGCGTTTGAGCTCCATACCGGGATTACACGTCTACCGTCCCGAATGCGAGGGCCCCGTCCTGCTGTTCAACATCGACGGACAGCCGTCCGAGCGAGTTGCCGCCAAGCTGTCGCGCGCCGGCATCTGCGTACGCGGGGGCTATCATTGCTCGGCACTCGGGCACAGGACCCTCGGAACCGAGCGTGGCGGCGCGGTTCGAATAAGCTTCGGCGTGTTCAATAAAACAAATGACGCCGATCGGATCTTTTCCGTGCTGTCGGAGCTTTAAATTAACGGTTCGTACTTGACAATCAAAATATTCAGGAGTATAATGTTAACCAAAATTCGACAATGCAAAAAAGCGAGGTATAAATTTGAAACGCTCCAACAGTAAAAAGTATATTTTCATAATCGTTTTTACGGCGGTACTGTCGTCGCTGATCTTCGTCGGTACATTTGTTTTCAAGGTGCCGACCCCCATAGGCTATATCCACCTCGGTGACGGGTTCGCCTACATCGCCGCAGTGATCCTGCCGCTTCCGTTCTCGGCTATCGCCGCGGCTCTCGGCGGAGGGCTCTCCGATCTGCTCGGCGGATACCCCGTATGGATTCCCGCAACCGTGGTCATAAAAGGGCTGTCCGTCATAGCATTTGACCGCAAAGCCAAGCGCCTGCTCTGTGTCCGCAATTTCATCGCGCTGGCAATCGGAGCCTTTTGCAATATCGCCGGATATTACCTTTACGGCTCGCTCGTACAGGGAAACCTGACCGTCTGCCTTGCCGAGATTCCGCTGAATCTGCTTCAGGAGCTCGCCGGCATTGCAATATTTGCGGTGTTTGCCTCGATCCTTGACGCGAATACGCGACTTCGGGCGTTTTTCTCGCTTGAAAATTAACGAAATCGGACTTCAAATTAAACTTATTGTAAATTGTCCGTTTCGGTGCCTTGTGCATTAACGTTGCGCGTGATATAATACGGGTGATGTGAAGTATACTTTCTCATTCGCTTATCATCCGGCAAGCAGCCCCCCTCTAAACCGCTTGCCAATTTATACATTCCGTCTGCACGGCCGTGCAGACACGGTCTGACCGTACGTCCCCCAACGTTGGTCAGACCGACCTTCTTTTTTTGCACTTTTATGAACGTCCGAGACCGCATTTGCGGTCTTTTTTTGTTTCGCTCACAGCGTCCCAAAAATTTTACAGTAACTTTCCTGCTTTGTTAAAATATACATTATATAATGATTGTGTATTAGTTGCGAAAGGCAAGGCACGCCTACGCAGGAAAGGAAAAAGCTCTTCGCGCAATGAGCTTCGGTAAGTGGAATATGGGTAAATTCAAGCAATGGCTTTATCGCACGTTCGGCGGGATGTACGGGATCGACTATCTTTATTACGTTCTCAGCACCGCAGCACTTATCTTCGCCTTCCTCGCCGCCATCATTCATTGGGCGTTCTGGATACCCGCCGCCGCGCTCTTCGGCTACGCGACGTTCCGAACGTTCTCGCACGACAGAAAGCGTCGCGCGGCGGAATGCCGGGCATTCTTCGGTTTCTTCAAGCGGATAGGGAGATTTTTCAAGCTCCAATTCTTCCGCATACGCGACGCAAAAACGCACGTATACCGCAAATGTCCGAAATGTCACGCCGTGATCCGTCTGCCGCGCGCCAAAGGCAAGCACACCGTCATATGCCCTCGGTGCAAGGAGCGCTTCGGCGTAAAGGGATAATTTCCCGATCTGAAAAGGAGATAACGTTATGCACAAAAAGAAAAAAGTTGAAAGACAGTTTAAAGTACTGAATTCGATGCGTATGTTCTGCGACATCATACGCGAGCACGGAAATAAGACGAGCTTTATGTGGTTCGATCGCGGTCGCAACCGTCACGAAATGAGCTATTGGGAGCTGTCCGAGCTGATGCTCAGCGAAAGTGCGGGCTTCAGCGCGCTCGGGCTCCGGAACAAAAGGGTCGCCATAGTCGGCGAGACCTCCCCCGAATGGGTCGCTTCCTACGTTGCCGCGATCGCCTCCGGCAACGTTGCCATACCGCTTGACCGCGAGTTAGACTTCAACGAGATGCTCGGATTTTTGGAGTTTGCGGAAGCGGACGCTGTGATCTACTCCGGCACCTTCAATGAAAAGTTTGCCGGAATTATCGGAACCCACAAAACCGTAAAGCTGTTCATTCCTATGTCCCCCGCAGACGGTGCCGAGGATGGCACCGGCGTTATCGGACTTAATTCCTTGCTCTCACGGGGCAAAGCCGAGCTTAAAAACGGCTACAAGCTCCCGGTGAGCGAGCAGGACAGGATGGCGGTTATGCTCTTCACCTCCGGCACCACCGGCACGAGCAAATGCGTTATGCTCTCCGAGCGCAACGTCATCGCCGCGGTGAACGGTGCGGGACTTACCGTCGATTTCTATCCCGACGACACCATCGTATCTACCCTCCCGTTGCACCACACCTACGAGCTCTGCTGTATGCTTGCCGCGCTCGGCTACGGTATGAGCGTGGGCATCAACGATTCACTCAAGCACCTGCTGAAGAACTACAAGGAATTCAAGCCCACCGGACTCGTGCTCGTGCCGCTGATCGTAAATACCTTCTACAAGCGCATATGGGACGAGGCGAAGAAGACCGGTCGCGACAAGAAGCTGACAGCGGCAATGGCAATGTCCGAAATGTTGCGCAAGGTCGGAATAGATCCGCGCCGCAAGCTGTTCGGCGACGTTTTGGCACCTTTCGGCGGCAGACTTAACAAGATCGTCTGCGGCGGAGCGGCACTCAACCCCGATATTGCCGAATGTCTTGAGGAAATCGGCATCAACGTGTACGAGGGCTACGGCATCACCGAATGCTCGCCGCTCATCTCGGTCAACCCCTACTACGCGCCCAAACGCGGCTCGGTCGGTCCCGCCGTGGATTGCTGCCGTGTGCGTATTGACGCCGAGCGCATAAACGACAACGGGTTTGAAGAGGGCGAGATACAGGTCAGAGGCGACAACGTTATGCTCGGATACTACAAAAACCCCGAGGCAACGGCAGAGGCATTTACCTTCGACGGGTGGTTCCGCACCGGAGATATCGGCTATATGGACCGCGACGGCTACATTTATATAACCGGCAGAAAGAAATTCGTGATAGTTCTTGAAAACGGGAAGAACGTTTTCCCCGAGGAGATCGAGGATAAGCTTGTCGAGCTTCCGCGCGTCACCGAAGGGATCGTTGTCGGCAGAAACAAGGGCGACAACGTTGTGCTGACCGCAATAATCTACCCCGACCTTTCAAAATTCCCGGCAAACGCCACCGACGACGAAATCGTTAAAGCTCTGCACGAGGATATCGCGACAATGAACCGCGGGCTCGTCTCCTACAAGCAGATAAAGGCGATAGAGCTCCGCCGCACCGAATTTGAGAAGACCACGTCAAAGAAAATCAAGCGCCACCTCGTCAAATAATACACAAATGCCACAAAAAAGCCCGCTGTCAACGCAACGCGAGGGGTGCAAAGTGACAAAATTGATAAATTTTGCACAAACCTCTTGTATATTCGGCGGATTTGGGTTACAATATGTATTTGGAAGATTTTAATAATCTAAATTAACGGAGGATATTAAAAATGTCAGTAAAAGTTGCCATTAACGGTTTCGGACGCATTGGCCGTCTTGCATTCCGTCAGATGTTCGGTGCAGAGGGTTACGAGGTAGTCGCTATCAACGACCTTACCGCTCCCGCTATGCTCGCTCACCTGCTCAAGTATGATACCGCTCAGGGATCCTACTGCGGAAAGCTCGGCGAGAACGTTCACACCGTGACCGCTACCGAGAATTCCATCATCGTAGACGGCAAGGAGATCAAGATCTACGCCGAGAAGGACGCCAACAACTGCCCCTGGGGACAGCTCGGTGTCGACGTAGTCCTTGAGTGCACCGGTTTCTACTGCTCCAAGGAGAAGTCCATGGCGCACGTTAACGCCGGAGCAAAGAAGGTCGTTATCTCCGCTCCCGCCGGCAACGACCTCAAGACCATCGTATACAACGTCAACAACGAGACTCTGACCGCCGACG
>CAYWVC010000015.1:12350-29804 GCA_964461635.1 uncultured Lachnospiraceae bacterium | reverse complement strand
GACCAGACCGAGGCTATGACGATGGCTACCCGTATCGTCGTTATGAAGGACGGTCTTATTCAGCAGGTCGATACTCCCCAGACCATCTACGACTCCCCCTGCAACCTCTTCGTTGCCGGATTTATCGGAACTCCTCAGATGAACTTCATCAACGCCGAGCTTGAGAAGAAGGGCGAGGACGTTTACGTTCACTTTGAGGGCAATACCGTCAAGCTCCCCGCCGAGAAGGCGAACAATCCCGCTCTGCAGGATTATATGGGACAGGAGGTCATTATCGGTCTGCGTCCCGAGGCGCTCCATGACGAGCCCATGCATCTCTCGGCTCTTGCCGACAGCACCATCGACGCGCACGTCGACGTCACCGAGCTTATGGGTGCGGAAATATACCTCTACCTCACCGTCGGTGAGACCAGCCTGATCGCCCGCGTCAATTCGCGCTCGACCAGCCGTGCCGGTGACGATATCAAGATCGCGCTTGACGTTTCCCGTCTGCACATCTTCGATAAGGACACCGAGCGTTGCATCTGCCACTGAGTTAAATCAGCTTTTAAGAGTCCCGGGCAAAACGCCCGGGACTTTTTTCGCCTTGTACCGATTTGCTATTGCAAATTACGACGGGAAGAGGTATAATTATCGTCAGAGATCATTGAGACAACGGAGAAAAATGAAACTTATTATCGCCGAAAAGCCGAGCCTTGCCCGCAACATCGCGGCAGGTATCGGGGAAAGAGCCGTCAAACGCGACGGCTACCTTGAAAGTGAAAATTACATAATAAGCTGGGCATTCGGGCACCTGTTTTCGCTCTGCGATATCGAACACTATCAACCGCAAAAGAGGGACAAGCGATGGACGGTAGAGGGACTTCCCTGCTGTCCCGACAGCTTTGATTTTGAGCTTCGTCACGATCGGGACGGCAAGGGCGACGCGGGCGTTGCAAAGCAATTTGCCACCCTTTGCCGTCTCTGCGCAGACGCGCGGGTCGATACCATCATCAACGCGGGCGACGCCGACCGCGAGGGTGAGATAATCGTTCGCCTTTGTATAATCAACGCCGAAGCAAAGCACCCCAAGGTGGCAAGCAAGGCGAAAATGCGCCTTTGGCTCCCCGATCAGACACCTCAAACGGTGGCAAAGGCGCTCTCCGAGCTCCGCCCCGAGACCGACTACGACCGTCTCGCCGACGAGGGCTTCGCGCGGACCTACGTGGATTGGCTCTACGGCGTAAACCTGACACGTTACGCCACACTTAAAACCGGTCGGCTTCTGCGCGTTGGACGAGTGATCGTGCCAATCGTCAAAGCCATTTACGACCGGGATATGGAGATACGGCGCTTCGTCCCCGGAAAATATCTCGTCCCCGTAAGCCGTGAAGAAACCTCGGGCGAAAAGATCGAGCTGGTCTCCAAAAAGCACTTTGATCCGACCGATCGCGATGCCGCCGAGCGTCTTTGCGCCGAATATAACGCAGTCGGTGCCTTCGTCACCGACGTCAAACGGAAGAAGGACAAGCTCTCCCCGGGCAAGCTCTACTCCCTAACCAAGCTCCAGAACCACCTCGGAAAAAAATATAAGATGCCGATGGAGCAGTCGCTGAAGCTCGCGCAGTCACTTTACGAGAAAGGCTACCTGACCTACCCGAGAACCAACTCGGAATACCTTGCAACCGCCGAAAAGGATAAGATCGCAAAGATAATCAGCAGCTGTAAAGCCCTCGGCTACCCCGTGAAGCTCAAGGTCGGCAAGCAGATATTCGACGATGCAAAGATCGAATCGCACTCGGCGCTGACCCCGACCTATAAGATTCCGCGCAAAGAGGACCTCAGCTCCGACGAATACAAGGTCTATTCCGCCGTTATGCGGCGTTTCGTTGCCGTCTTCTGTGAGCAGGATTGCATAGTTGAAAGAACTCAGATAACGGTACGTGTCAACGCCGCGGAGCCGGAGGACTTTGTCCTCAAGGGCACCGTCGTCGTGGAGCCCGGCTGGACGGCGTTCGACGACTCGGCACTCAAGGATAAGCTGCTTCCGAAGCTCGCCAAGGGCGACGCGGTGAACGTACGCTTCGCGCCCGACGAAAAGGAAACTACCCCTCCAAAGCACTACACGATAGAAACGCTGAACAACTACCTCAAAAATCCCTTCAAGGAAGAAAAAGCCGCCGCCAAAGAAGCCGCCGCAAGTGAAAACGGCGAGCAGATAAGCGACGAGGACGACTACCGCGCCGTGTTCGAGGGCTTGGAGCTCGGAACCGAGGCAACACGCACCGGAATTATCGACAATGCAAAAAAGAGCTCGTATATAGAGCTGAAAAAGGACGTATACCGCATCCTGCCCGAGGGCGAATTCCTCATCGAGTCACTTGCTCGAATGAACATAACTATGGATAAATATAAAACCTCCGAGCTCGGGCGGGCGTTAAAGCAGATCTATCACGGCAAGCTCGCCGTAAAGGACGGTGTAGATCTTGCCGCCAACGAGATAAAACGCGTATTCGATGCCGAAGGTGACGACACCGGATTTTTCGGCGACAGCGTCGGCAACTGCCCTCTTTGCGGCAGACCGGTACAGCGTCGCGGGAGCTTCTACGGTTGCTCCGGGTATTCGGAAAACGGATGCCGCTTCTCGGTCAACACCTATATCTGCGGCAAATCCATCTCGGTCGGTGCCGTCGGCAAGCTTCTTTCGGAGGGATCGACCGGCATCATCGACGGCTTCCGTTCGAAAAACGGTAAAAGCTTCAGTGCCGCGCTCGTGCTTAAGGACGGCAAGGCGGTATTCGACTTTCCCGAGCGAAAGAGCCAACGCCGACCGGAACCGTCCGCGCCCTACGGCTTATGTCCCAAATGCGGCAAGCCGATAATACGCGGCCGCACCTGCTACGGCTGCTCGGGCTGGCGCGAGGGATGTGATTACCGCCGCCCGTTTGAAGCAAACGAAAGCGAGCAATGATCCCGCAATTCAACATCAAAATATATTAAAGAAAGGTCTACTGCGTTATGGCAAAGCTCTATTTCAAATACGGCGCTATGGGAAGCTCAAAGACCGCGCAAGCGCTTATCACTAAATTTAATTATGAGGAACGCGGGATGCGCGTTTGGCTCGTCAAGCCGGCGACCGATTCCCGTGACGGTGCCAATACCGTAATGTCCAGAATAGGACTTCACGCCGAGGCTCGGGCGATCTCCGCCGATGAGGACGTGCTTGAGGAATTCAAAAAGCTCGACCTCGCCGCCGACGTTATAATCGCCGACGAATGTCAATTCTTCACCGAAAAACAGATAGACCAATTCCGCTACATCGTGGACTTTATCGGCATACCCGTGCTCTGCTTCGGTCTGCGCACCGATTTCCGCACGCACCTCTTCCCCGGCAGCCGTAGGCTGTTTGAGATCGCGGATTCGATAACCGAGGTCAAGACTATCTGCAAATGCGGGTGCAAGGCTATCGTCAACGCGAGAATAGACGGGGACGGCAACGTCATCACCGAGGGTGAGCAGGTGCTCCTCGGCGGTAACGACAGCTACGTCGCTATGTGTCACGCCTGCTATACCAAGGCGAAGAAAGCATCTCCCAAGCGGGACAACTGAAAATAAATATTTTACATATGTAAATCGGCGTTACCACTTTACAAAAAAAATAAAATGATGTAGAATGTTGCGTGCGGACAATTCCGCGAAAGGATTTTTATAACGATGAATCAACGGTTTAAGGACTTTCTGCTTATGACTGCCGGATCGGTGCTGACCGCAGCGGGCATCTACTTTTTTAAGTTTCCCAACAAGCTCTCCACCGGCGGAGTCAGCGGTATTGCCGTTCTGCTGAACGGCGTATTCCCCACGGTCACGGCGGGAACCTTCTCTTTGGTGCTCAATATTCTGCTGTTGGTGCTCGGTCTGATCGTACTCGGCAAGGGCTTCACCTTCAAGACCATATATTGTACCCTGATCCTGTCCGGTCTTCCGTACCTGCTTGAATATATCTGCCCGCTCAGCGGACCGCTCACAAGTCAGCCTACCCTTGAGCTGATCTTCGCGGTGCTGTTGCCCGGTGTCGGCAGTGCGATACTCTTCAACGTCGGTGCATCGTCGGGCGGCACGGATATCGTCGCTATGATAATAAAGAAATATACGCAGATGAATATATCCAAGGCTCTGCTCGTATCCGATTTTCTTATAGTGATGCTCAGCGTGCTCGTCTTCCGCAGTATCGAAATCTGGTTGCTCTCGCTGATAGGCTTCCTGTCTAAGGTGTTCGTCGTCAACATAGTGCTTGAAAACATCAATATGTCAAAGTACTGCACGGTGGTCACCACCCGTGAATACGAGGTCAGCATCTGCCGTTACATAACCGACACCCTGCATAAATCGGCTACGGTCAGCGAGGCGTATACGGGTGCCTACCTTCACGAGCACAAGGTCGTCATCCTTGCGGCGCTGACACGGCATCAGACCGTCTTGCTCAAAAAATACGTAAAAGCCCTCGATCAAAAGAGCTTCGTCGTTGTCTGCAATACGAGCGAGATCTGCGGCAAGGGCTTCCGCGAAACACTGTAACACACCGAAAGGAGAAACAATATGAATATCGAAAAGATCATAACGTTCGACAAAGGCGAAATGAAGGTCCCCGTACAGGGCAGCAAGAAGCTGATAAAGCGCTCGGTACAGGGAATGACGATCCGCGACGGCAAGCTGTTCCAGCTCTACCACTCCGGTATGTGCAACGTTTTCGACCTTGCGTCGGGCAACCCCGATCCGATAGCGACCTTCCCTCTCGGCTCTATGTCCGAGCACAATCACGCGAATAACTGCAATTTCAGCCACCGCCATCTGAACGGAAACCCGATGCCGTTGCTCTACGTCGTGGACGGCAATTCGGGCGAGGTCATCCGATGCAGTGTGGAAAATATCACCGAAGAAAACGGAACGTACTCCTCCGAAAAGGTTCAGGAGCTCAACCTCGATCAATCGGGATTTGAGAAAGCGGGATATATGCCCTACTGGGGCTGGCCCTCCTGGCTCGTGGACGGCAAGTCCGACTTCATTTGGATAATCGGCGCGCGCTACCGCACGAACGGCAGTATGCAGGAATTCTATAACGAAAACCGCTATATCATAACGAAGTTTAAGCTCCCCCCCACCGAGGCGGGCGACGTCGTATTGACGGCAGACGACGTGGTAGATCAGTTTATCACCGAATATAACGTCAACTTTATGCAGGGCGGAACGATCAGCGGCAAATACCTGTTCTACACCTTCGGTACGGGCAGAGAGGACAATCCCTCGTCAATACGCGTATGGGACCTTGAGGCACGTCGCCTCCACGCCTCGCTCGACGTTTCGGAGGTAGCCGAGGAGCTTGAGGATTGCTCGGTCGTCGGCGATCGCCTGCTCTTTATAACTCAAAAATCAAGTCTTTACGGCATATCGCTCGCCGACGCCACGGCTCGGTAAGGCAAATATACATACCGGAGGCAGCTTCCGCATATAAGGAAGCTGCCTCCGGTCTTATATATTCTCATCCCGCGGCACCCGTACCGCCCGTGGCAGATGACGAGCCGTCAAAGAAAGCATCGAACACCTCACGCACGGCGGAGGAGGCAAGACCGCCCGTCTTACCCTTTATGATCAGACAGGTGACCGAAAGCTTCGGGTCATCGAACGGTGCGTAGGCGGTAAACCACGCGTTGTCCGCATCCTGCCCGGTGACCTCTGCGGTTCCCGTCTTTCCGGCTACGGCGTAATTCGTGCCGTAAAACGCGCCCGAGGACTTTATATCGCTGACGTAGGACGATCCGTTCTCGCCGTGCACAACGTCGCGCATCCCCTGCCGCACTGTGGCAAGATTTGCATCCGATATCCCGTGTGACGAAAGTGTATCAAGCACCTCGGCAGTCGGTTTATACAGCACCTCGCCCGTACCGTATTCGTTAACCGAATAGAGCAGGTGCGCCGCGTACCTCGTCCCCGTCGCGATCGCGGAGACGTACTGCGTTACCTGTAATGGGGTGCAAAGGTTATCCGATTGACCGATCGCCGCCATAAACGACAGCTCCTCGTTTGAGGCAAGCCGCCCCTCCGATTCACCGATCTCAATACCCGTAGACCCTCCAAGACCGAGGATCGACGCGTACTTCGCGATCTCCGACGTGCCGAGTTCGTCACCGATCTTTGCAAAGAAATAGTTGCAGGATTGCTCGATTGCCCCGCAAACGTTGATATCACCGCAACAGTAGGTATGCCCCGCGCTGAGCCCGTAATGCGAGCACTTCATATTTTTGTATATTCCCTCGGTCGATACGACGGTGGATGACGTTATCTTTCCCGTCTCCAACGCCGCAAGTGCCACCCCAACCTTGAACGTGGAGCCCGGAGCATAGGCAGACAGGGCTCGGTTAAGCAACGGGGAGCCGTCAGCCGAGGAAAGCTCGTTGTAATCGCGGTTAAAATAGGTCAGGTCGTAGGTGGGATACGAGGCTATCGCCACTATCTCCCCAGAATTCGGATCGCAGGCTACGACCGCGCCGCTCTCGGCACCGCCGACCGACTTTACGTTATCCTCCAGCGCACGCTCCGCCGCCAACTGAACGTTAAGATCAATGGTCAGATAAACGTCCTTCCCCGCGATCGGCTCGGTGACCCAATACGTCCCTATCACCGCGCCCCTATCGTCCTCTATAATGGCAAGCTCACCGTCGGTGCCGCGCAGGTATGACTCAAACGCGTATTCACAGCCCGATTTCCCGACGAGCGCATTCAGCGGATATCCCTGCGACGTATAATAATCGGCATCCTCTGCGTATATCACCCCAACGGTGCCGAGGATGTGCGCCGCAGTCCCCGGGTACAGGTATTTGCGGGTCGCCTCCGCCGAAAAGGTTATTCCGGTCAGGTGATGCTCCTTTACGTAGGATATCAGGCTCGCATCCGCCCCCGACACAAGCAGATACGGCGCATAACTGCCGTAACCCGCCGCCTCCATATCAAATCGAAGCGCCACGAGCCGACCTATCTCCTCATCGGTAAACGAGGTCACAACGGTGCCGTCCTTCTTGACCGTAACGATATCGTAATATTCGGCGATCTTGCCGGCAAATTCGGCGGCACTGACAGCCTCAAACGCTTCCTCCGCGGTAGTATAACCGTACTTCTTTGAGTCCACGTAATACGATTTAAGTATCTCCAACAGCTTTTTGTGGGTCTTTCCAGAAGCATCAAGTGCCTCGGCGGAATATGTAAGCTCCGGATAAATTCCCTCAAATATCGAATACGACGACGCGCGCACGGCGCCGCAAGCCTCTATCGCTTCAAGTGCGCCGAGCAGACTTCGGTGCACCTCGTCGCGATCCTCGGGCAGTGCACCGAACTCTATCTGCATATTGTAGGAATATGAGTTCGTTACAAGCACCCGACCGTTCCGATCGCAAATATTGCCGCGCTGGGCCTTAACCTTAACCGTGCGCACGTTACCGGAGGTCGATATAACCGGCTGACTGTACGTATCGCGCACTGCCACCTGATAATATATCAGCCTCGCCGCGAACACGGTACAGCATACCGCAAAAAAGATTCCGAGCGAGAGAAAGCGCGCAAAGCGATGCGGGGTGTGATCGCGATACCTCATACCGGAAGGTTTATCAGCGCGTATACGATGGACGCGGAGATCAGCACGATCGCAAGCACCGCTCCCGGATTGCGCCAAAATTCGCGATTATTACGCTCCGACACGACGGAGGCACCGTTAAACTTGGTTCTGACAAGGTAAACAATAAGTAATACGACCCCCGCCGCTATCGCAAGCATTCCTATGAGGAGGAAGGCTACGAGCAGAAGCTCATAAAGCACGGCGGGAACAAATTCCTCCGGAAGAGGGGTGCCGTTCGTTGCCGCGTTCATTGCCTCCTCCATCACACTCATCATCCATTCGAGCCGATCGCTGTCGAGCAACAAGGGCGATATCACGCTGCCGAAAAGGTTCACGCCGAAATGAAGCACCATAGTGTAGACGATATTGTTCGTCTTCACGTACACCGTTGCGAAAAGAAAGCCTATCGCAAACGCATAAAGGAATTGCCTGAGATTCCCGTGAAACAGCCCGAACATAAGTCCCGAAAAGATACAAGCCGACAGCTCGCCAAATGGCTTGAGACGGTCTATCAAAAGCTTGCGGAAGAGCAGCTCCTCGCCTATCGGCGCGATAATGCAGGTCACGAGAAAGATCACCCAAACGGGCGAGCTCTGTATTAGGTAATTCAGCGCATCGGTGTCGTTCCCCCCGATCAGTCCGCCCGAAACGAGCGACATAAGCTCAAGAAGGACGAATCCGACCATACTCAGAATATACGTCACCGCAACGGTAGCAAAGATAACACAAACGCTCTTGCCCACGCCGAACCGCCTCTTGCCCTCGATTGGCATTATCGGGCGCGGCAGTATAAGTATAAACAGCGGCGCACCGACAAAGTAAAGCGGAACCACCGACAAAAGCCAATTGAACCACCAATACGTGCCGTCACGGACGAGGGCGATAAAATCCGGTGCCCAAAGCTCAAGTGCCGCCACCGTCAAGGTCTGTATCGCATTTACGGCAAGATAGGTAACGAGCACGGCAAGTCCCACTCGCGTAAAATAATTCATCGCATCCCCGTGGGAGATGCGCCTTTCCTCGTGCACGTTATTATCGGTCATATCTCATACCTCCGTTATCATCGCTAAATTTTTTTCGATGGCAAAGCATAAATATTACCAGCATCGGTATTGAATAAAGGAACGTTCCCACTGCCTCGGGCAGAAGGATCTGCGGAATCGACGAGAAAAAGTTCATCCGCCCCGCCGACAAAAGTATCATAATTGCGGTAGACAGCGCACCGACCCCCGCTGCCGCGGCAAGCCACATCAGTGAACGCAAAGCAGCCAAGCCGACGTGACGCCCCGGATGTCCGAGATGCTCGGTAACCTCACCGAGAAACCATCCGATCAGAACGTAAAAAAGCGGAAGAAGCGAAAAGCCCGAGCCCCCGAGCGCGTCGGTCAGTGCCCCGCCCGCCAAGCCGACCGCTGATCCGAAGCGCTTGCCGTCAAATATCGCGGCAAGTGCCGTAAGAATAAGCGTAAATGACGGCGTTGCGGACATCAGACCGATCCGACTGCCGACCGATGCCTGAAAGGATGCAAGCAAAAACACCGCCACCGAGTAGGCAACGATTTTCTTTACCGACGGTCTTGCCTCCGTCGTCTGTCCGCCGTTCATCCGTCAACCTCGGCTTTCACTCCCGTGATGATGATCACGTGCGTTACGCCGTCAAGATCGACCGACGGTTGCACGAGATACGTTACCGAGTGAGTATATTTGTCGGGCTCGGAGGACACTATCTTCCCCACCTCAAGGTCGGGCGGAAACACTGAGCTTCCGGAGCTTAAGAGCTTATCCCCCTCGGCAAGCAGGGTATCCGACGGAATACGCTCAAGCACGCAAAGACCGTCCTGTCGGTGCGCGACCGAGCCCTCCAACGTGCCGTATACACCCGTGCGAGGCTCGTAGACCCCCACCGCCGCAGTCGGATCGGTCAGCGCCACGGCGCGGCTCCAGCCCACGCCCACCTCGGTGATATATCCCACAACTCCGGAGGTCGTCACGACCCCCATATTGCGCTCGATCCCGCACTCACTTCCTCGGTTAAGGGTATACGTCACCGAATAGCTGTTCGATTGCCGCCCCGTCACCCGCGCGTCGGTCATAGTATAGGTCGTATGCGACGACACAAAATCATAATATTCGCGAAGGCGAAGATTTTCGCCCTCCGCACTCTCGGCTCGCGCCGCGTCGTCACGGTAGGCATCAAGCTCCTTTCGAAGAGCTTCGTTCTCCTTGATCAGCTCGTCGACCAAGGTGAAATATTTGAGGAAGCCCCCGATCCCGTCGGCAGCGTACGTAAAGACCGCGCGGAACGGGTAAGAGATCACCGTGAGTCCCGACCTCAGCAGGTCGGTATGCCCCGTCAGCGACAGCACCGACGGCACGGCACAAAGAACGATAGCCACCGCAACGACGGCTATGAAAAATTTATTTTTCAAAAGCTTCATAACGGTGGCGTCTCCTTTCGATCTTAGCTTTTTTTACCGTTGCCTGAACTTTACCGCGCCGGAGTAGAGCCCGGTGGACTCTATGACCCTTCCGATTCCGCGGCAAACGCTCTCAACCGGGCGCTTCGCTACGGTAACGCGCAGACCCGTGCGGTCGGATATCAGCTCGGGCAGTCCGCCGAGCAGGGCTCCGCCGCCCGACAGCATTATTCCGAAATCGAATATATCTGCGGAGAGCTCGGGAGGAGTATCCTCCAACGCTCCCGTGACCGTATCCAATATCTGTTCGACACCGGGCATAAGTGCCTCGCGTATCTCGCGCGAGCTTACGGTCATCTCTGCCGCAAGTCCGTTGCGCACCGACCGACCGTAGACCTTCATACTCCCGCGATCAATGCTCGGGTGTACCGAACCGACCGCTTTTTTGAGCCTTTCAGCCGTCGTCTCGCCAATAAGCAGACCCCGGCTTTCCTTCATATACTGAATGATAGAATTATCAAGCCCGTCGCCCGCGATCCTCACCGACCGCGACACGGCAATGCCGCCGAGAGCTATGACGGCAGCCTCGGTCGTTCCGCCGCCGATGTCGACTATCATACTTCCGCGTGCACCCGCAACGCGAAGTCCGGCACCTATCGCCGCGGCAATAGGCTCCTCAATCAGCGCGACCTCCTTGACCCCCGCCTCAAACGCGGCGTCCTCGATCGCGCGCTTCTCCACCTCGGTCACCCCGTAGGGCATACAGATGATCACGGAGGGGCGATTAAATATCCCGCCGGCATCCACCTTGCGCAAAAAGCTGTGAAGCATAAGCGAGGTAATATCAAAATCCGCGATTACCCCGTCCTTAAGCGGACGGTAGGCTATAATGCTCCCGGGGGTCTTGCCTATCATCTTCTTCGCCTCGTTGCCCACTGCGGAAACGTGCTTCGTGGCTTTCTTCACCGCCACGACGGAGGGCGCGTGAAGCACGATGCCCTTCCCCCCTACGTATATAAGAGTATTTGCGGTTCCGAGGTCGATACCTATTTTTTTACCCATAAGCCACTCCTTTATCCGATAAGATCGGCAAATCCTATCCCGAGCTCCGATTCAAGCGTCCGGCGCAGACAGTTTACCGGAAGCCCCACAACGTTAAAGTAATCCCCGTTTATCCCATTGATATAGAGCGACGCCACGCCCTGCACCGCGTAAGCACCCGCCTTATCCTCGGGCTCTCCGTACCGCACACAGATATCCACGTCGGCATCCGACATAGGATCGAATCTGACCTCGGTCGTATCACTGCGGCAGACCACCGTCTGCCCGTGAACGAGGCATATGCCGCTGACGACGGTGTGCGTTCTGCCCGAGAGCTTTCGAAGCATACGGGCGGCATTTTCGGCGTTGTGCGGCTTGCCGAGTATCTCTCCGTCGCAGTAAACTACGGTGTCGCACCCGATCACGAGGCAATCTCTGCCGCGAAGCTCGGGCAGCTCCGCCACCGAAAGAGCCTTGCGCCGGGCAAGCTCCTCGGTCAACTCTCGCGGATTCGACAGATCGGTGCTCTCGTCACAGCCCGGCACGATCACCGAAAAATCAATTCCGAGAGCCGACAGTATCTCGCGTCTTCGCGGCGAGCCGGAGGCAAGTATTACTTCCATATCAGCTCTTTCCCGTCGAGCCGAAGCCACCCGCACCGCGCTCGGTCACGTCAAGCTCGTCGCACACCGTAAAATCCGCCGCGTACACGGGAACGAACATCAGTTGCGCAATACGGTCGCCGGGGCAGACGGTATAGGGCTCGGCAGAAACGTTACGTAAGCCGACCGATATCTCGCCGCGGTAGTCGGAGTCGATCACTCCGATCCCGTTTGAGAGGGTGATCCCGTGCTTAACACCGAGTCCCGAGCGGGCGGCAAGTATCGCAACGACTCCGGAGGTCTCGGGTGATATGGCTACGCCGGTCATAAACGAATGTCTCTCTCCCGGGGCGAGGGTATACGGCTCGTCTGTCATAGCGCGCAGATCAACGGCCGCGGAGCCGTCGGTCGCGTATCGCGGGCACTCCGCCCCGCGGGTCAGCTTTATCTTTACTTTGATCTTCATAATCAAGTCCTCTTTATGTATAACTATTCAAGTTAATTATATCATATACTTTGCGTCTTTTCAAGTACCGTGCCGCGCTTTGATGAAAAAAAGAGGCTTCCCGCACGCCCCGTTAAACCGGGATCCGTGCGGGAAGCGAGCATAGCGTCTCAACCCGAAATAAGCAGGATCACCCAATATATGACCCCGTAAACGGCACCGGCAAGGGTACCGTAGAGCAAAACGGGACCGGCGACCGTAAATATCTTCGCCCCGAGTCCGAGTATCAGCCCCTCGGACTTCGAATCTATCGCCGGCGACACAACGGCGTTTGCAAAACCCGTAATAGGAACGAGCGTCCCCGCCCCGGCGAACTTCGCGATCCTGTCGAACACGCCGATCCCGGTCAGCAACGCCGCCGTAAAAATCAGAACGACAGAGGTCAACGTCCCCGAAGCATCCTCCGACGCGCCAAGGTAAGCAAAAAGATTTCTGAGTCCCTCGGCAACGCAGCAAATGCTCCCGCCGACGAGGAAAGCCCTGGCGCAATTTTTTCCGATAGGCGACTTCTTGGCGCGCGCGTCCGCCAGCTTTTCGTAGTTTTCCCGACTTATATTCATTGATCCGCCCTCCGCGTGCCGAATTTTACATTACTATTTTGCCCGCTTCGGGGGAAAAGATACGTCTATCTTGCATTCAGCATCACTCTCCTTGCATCGGGGAGGAAATCGCATCCGCAAAAATGCTGCGATACCGCCGAAAACGATTCGGCACCGTCCGTAACGAGCACTTCAAGCTCGGGATCGGTACAGCCTCCGTGCGGGAACCCCGCGGCAAGCTCGGCGCCGCAGTCGATAAGCTTCACTCGCCCCTCAAGAACCTCGTCAAAGTATTTAGCAAAAAGCGGAAAATGAGTGCACCCCATAATAAGGGTATCTATTCCGGCTTCCCTCAGCGGTGCAAGATAGAGCTCGCACGTCCGCCGAACTATCTCCTCCCCGTCGGGGCGCTCGGCAAATCCGTTCTCGGCAAGCGGAACAAGCAACGGGCAGGCAACGCTCGTGACCTTGAATTTGCAATCTTCAGACAATATTTTGCGCTCATACACCCCCGACCGCACGGTAGCCGACGTTCCGATCACCCCGATCCTGCCGTTAACGGTTTCGCGAATACTTCCTCGCACGGCGGCATCGATCACACCTGTTATCGGGATGTCAAAACGCGTGCGAAGATCGTCTAAGGCGATCGCGCTGACCGTGCCGCAGGCGGCAACGATCTCGGTTGCTCCGCACGAGATAAGGAATTCAACGTCGTCGGCGGCAAATCGGCGTACAGTCTCAAACGAGCGTGTGCCGTACGGAACCCTTGCCGTATCGCCGAGATATATCACCCTCTCAAAGCATCCCCTGCCGAGCAACCTGCGCAAAACGGTCAGACCGCCGACGCCGCTGTCAAAAACGCCAAGAACCGTTTTATCTTCCATATTTTCCTCCATTTTCCGTGTCATCCCGTGATGGGAAAGAATTTGCGACGTAAAATTACACGTTTCGCCCGATGTGAGGTTGACACCGACCGACCGTTGTGTTATAATAGTAAAGTATTACGTTTTGCGAGGTTTATTAATTCATGTCAAAATCCCTTCGTTTGCCGACGTCAAAAACGGTCAAGCTCCATTACGCCAAGCTCATTTACCGATCCTTGATACTCCTCGGAACCGTCCTGATATACATACTCAACGCAGTCGGAGCGATCGACAACGAGCGCTACCCGGTGACCGTATTCGGGGTACAGCCGGCGGTTCTGGCAGTCATATTCGTCTGCTTTATGGCAGAGATGATAATGCGCTTCTTCCCCGTAAAGGAAGAGAGTATGGGTTGTCAGAAGGTATTTTCGAAGAACTATATCCCGTTTGAGAACCCGCACGCGCCGAAGGAACGTCACCTGAAGCGCCGTACCGCGTTCGTCGGCACGGTTTGGATACTCTTTAACGCACTCATATCAGTTCCGTATTATCTCCATTGGATAGACCGCGGCATAATGCTGATAATCTCGCTCTGCTTCTCGATCTGCGACGTTATCTGCATCCTGTTCTACTGCCCGTTCCAATCCCTTATGCTGAAGAACAAGTGCTGTGTCTCCTGCCGCATTTACAATTGGGATTTCTTTATGATGTTCACCCCGTTTGCCTTTATGATCTTCGGCGGGGAGATGCATTGGCTCGAAAGATGCTTTACCGTGATCCTCTTTGTCTGCTCGGTATGTCTGCTCGTCAGATGGGAGGTCACCCACGCACGCCACCCCGAATATTTCTCGGAGCGCACCAACCGCCGCCTTATGTGTGCCAATTGCACCGAAAAGCTCTGCGCCAATAAGGTTCAGCTCCGCAGCTTCCTTGCCAAAAACCGCGACCGTTATTTCCTGAAGGGGAACCTCGTCGTCAACCAGACCGTCAACCGCATACGCGAAAAGGCGGCATCGGTACAGGCAAAGTCACGCTCACGGTCCTCCGACGTTGCCAACGACGATTAAATCTTCACGGTACCTGTAATATAAATATCCACCCGAAATCGGGTGGATATTTTTTGCTTTATTCTTCAAACGCACTCGGAAAGGAAGCTCGTTCCGGCAGTCTCACCCTTATCAAGCCCGAGGATATCGAGCACAGTCGCCGAAATATCGGCAAAGGTATCCCTCGTGCCGAGATCCACACCCGAGCGCAGTCCCTTCCCAAGGAGCAGCATAGGCGTATACTCACGCGAATGATCGGTTGAAGGAGTTGCGGGATCGCAGCCGTGATCGGCGGTGATGATCAGATAATCGCCGTCGCCGAGCTTCGGCAACAGCTCTCCGAGCCTGCGGTCAAACCTCGTCATAGCCGCGGCATAGCCCGCAACGTCGTTCCTGTGCCCGTAGGTCATATCGAAGTCAACGAGGTTCACGAAGCAAAGCCCGCAGAAATCGCGGTCGGCTATTGCCAGCGTCTTATCCATCCCATCCTCGTTATTAACGGTACGGTTTGATTCGGTCAAGCCCCTGCCGGCAAAGATATCGTATATCTTCCCGACCGAGATACAGTCAAGCTGTGCTTCCTTGATGACGTCAAGCATAGTTGCCTTCGGCGGCTCAAGCGAAAAGTCGTGCCTGCCCGCCGTCCGAGTATAGGGCCACTCGCCGTTGAAGGGACGGGCAATGACCCGCCCGACACCGTGCTTGCCGACGAGCAATCTGCGCGCCGTCTCGCAATAGGCGTAGAGCTCGTCAAGCGGAACGACGTCCTCGTGCGCGGCTATCTGGAACACGCTGTCGGCGGAGGTGTAAACGATCAGCTTTCCGGTCGCGATATGCTCCCTGCCGTAATCGCGTATAACGTCGGTGCCCGAATAGGGTCGGTTGCAAAGCACTCCCCTGCCTGTCAGACGGGAAAACTCCCGAATGACCTCATCCGGGAATCCCTCGGGATAGGTCGGCAACGGGAGCTCGGACACAAGCCCGGATATCTCCCAATGCCCGATGGTGGTATCCTTCCCCATAGATTTCTCGGTCATACGGGCGTAGCAAGCCCGCGGCGACGGCACACCGCCGCCGACTCCCTCTATGTTGAAAAGCCCGAGGGAGGCAAGATTCGGGCAGTCAAAGGCAGAATGAGCCCTTATAGCTCCAAGGGTGTTGCTCCCCTCATCGTGAAAGCGCGCCGCATCGGGGGCTTCCCCAATACCCATACTGTCCATAACGATGATAAATACCCGTTTTTTCATATCAGGATCACTCCTCCGCGATCTCCAACGCGACCTTCATCATAGTGGTAAAGGAATTCTGCCGCTCCTCTGCGGTCGTGATCTCGGGGCTGACGAACGAATCGCTGACGGTGCAGATGCAGAGTGCCTTCTTCTTCGCTCTCGCGGCGTTGCAGTAAAGTGCCGCCGACTCCATCTCCACTCCCAAAACGCCCATCTTCGCCCAATCCATACCCGAGGCGGCGTCGTCGTAGAAGGTATCGGACGAGAAAATATTTCCCACCTTGTAGTTCACACCGAGCCGCTCGCACTCGTCGGCGGCGCGCCGTACAAGTCTGAAGTCGGCAATCGGGCAGAAGGTTCCCGGCAGACGGTACTGCATAGCATAGTTCCCGTTCGTGCAGGCTCCCATCGCGATAATAATGTCGCGCACGTGCAGCTCGGGATCAAAGGATCCGCACGAGCCCACCCTGATTATGCTCTCCACCCCGTAAAAATTGAAGAGCTCATACGAATATATGCCGATAGCAGGCTGTCCCATACCCGACGCCATAACGGAAACACGCTTGCCGTTATAATATCCGGTGTAACCCTGTACGCCCCTTACGTTGTTGACGAGGACGGCGTCGGTAAGAAAATTTTCGGCTATAAATTTTGATCTCAGGGGATCGCCGGGCATAAGCACGGTCTTCGCAAAATCCCCGAGATTTGCAGATATATGAGGGGTCGGAATTGACATTTTTTCTTTCTCCTTACGATAAATAAAGTGTCATTTGTCGGACTCAAGAGCCTTTACCGCCTTTACCACGCGGCTGGTGCCGAGGCGGTCCGCGCCGAGAGCAATAAAGTCCTCGGCATCCTGCAGATCCGCAATGCCGCCGGCAGCCTTGACCTTGACCGCCGCTCCGCTGTGCTCGCGCATAAGCTTAACGTCCTCGCGCGTGGCACCGCCCTTGGAAAATCCGGTCGAGGTCTTGATATAATCCGCGCCCGCCTCGGTCACTATCTCGCACATCTTTACCTTCTCATCCTCGGTAAGCAGACAGGTTTCGATGATGACCTTCAGAAGCTTGCCTTGGCAGGCAGCCTTGATCTCCTTTATCTCGTTGAGGACGAAGCCGTACCGCCCGTCGCGAAGAGCGCCGATGTTGATGACCATATCTATTTCATCCGCGCCCGCCTTCACCGCGTCCTCGGTCTCAAAGACCTTAACGGCGGTTGTGTTATATCCGTTCGGAAAACCGATGACCGTGCAGATCGCAAGGCGATCGCCGACGTATTCCTTTGCCTCCTTGACGTAGCAAGGGGGAATGCAGACCGACGCGGTGCCGTATTTCATACCGTCGTCGCAGATGGCGCGTATCTCCTCCCACGTTGCAGTCTGAGCAAGCAGAGTGTGATCGCATTTGGAAAGTATTGTCTTAATATCCATAATAGAAGCCTCCTTCTTATACTACTGTTAAAATTATATCATATCCGCCTTGATTTGTAAAGACGCAGACGCGAAAGAAAAACGCATTTATAACGGGTCGTCGAGGCGCCGACCCCTACCGATCAAATTCATCATATCCGC
>CAYWVC010000015.1:0-12250 GCA_964461635.1 uncultured Lachnospiraceae bacterium | reverse complement strand
TTTATAACGGGTCGTCGAGGCGCCGACCCCTACCGATCAAATTCATCATATCCGCTTTGATTGGCAAAAACGCAGACGCGAAAGAAAAACGCATTTATAACGGGTCGGCGCCCCGACGACCCGAAAATGAAATATACACGCGAATAACAGTATAGACGCGAAAGAAAAAACTTCTTTCACCGCATACGTTCACACGGTGAAAGAAGCCATCTGTTTACTCGCCGTCGCTGTCCTGTCCCCGGAGCTCTTCGATCGCCGCGCGCACCGAGCCGAGCCGATCAAGCGCCTCTGCTGCCGCCGCACGGTCACATCCGACGACCTGCACGACGATACCTATCGCACGCTCGCGAAGCTTCTCGTTCGACGGCGCAACGTTTATCATAAGATTGCCGAGGACCTTTCCGGTCTTTACCATCGCCCCGGTCGAAAGCATATTCAAAACGAGCTTTTGTGCCGTCCCCGCCTTCATACGCGTCGAGCCCTGTATCACCTCGGGCCCCACCTCGGGAACTACCGTAATATCGGCAAGTGCAAGCATCGTGCCCCGAGGATTGCAGGCAACCGCCACGGTGTGCGCTCCGAGCTCCCGGGCCCGCTTCAGTGCCCCGATGCAGAACGGTGCTCCGCCCGAGGCGGAAAGCGCCACGACGGTATCAAGCGCCGTAACGCCGTCAAGCGACGCCGCCCCGAGTGCTTCGCTGTCCTCCGCTCCCTCAACCGAGCGGAACATAGCTCCGTCTCCTCCGGCAATGATCCCGCGCACAAGCTCGGGTTCGACCCCGTAGGTCGGCGGACACTCGGACGCATCCACCACACCGAGCCGCCCCGACGTACCGGCGCCCACGTAAATAAGGTGCCCCCCGGCGTTGAAGCATTCGGCTATCACGTCCACCGCCCTTGCGATATTCGACAGCTGAGTCCCCACGGCATCGGCGACCTTGCGGTCCTCCTCGTTTATGACCGTCATCATCTCAAACGTGGACATACGGTCTATATGTACGGTTTTTTCGTTGATTCTTTCGGTCGAAAGACCCGAATAATCATTCCTCGGCATCGTCATTCTCCCCCGGCACAAAATTTTCAAATATAGGACAGTCGCCGTGATCTATAAAGTGCGCGTAAGCCGCCTCGCTCCTCACCGTCCACACACAGCGGCGGGCGCGGAAGATCCGCGTCAGCAATTTCAGCGACGTAAGGCGCGGAAAGGTCATATCGTATGCGATAAAATCGGGGCGAGCCAGAATATTGGTGGTCAGCGAGGTCAGAAGGTACGGGCGCACCTTGGCGCTCGTCTCGTTCCTCTTCATAAAATCGGTCATAAGCTGCCCGCGTATGATCTGCGGACGGAGCCTCTTCATTCTGTGAAGCAGCACGGGGTTGAACGACTCTATAACGAAATCCCCCGCATATGCATCAAGCATCGGAACGATGGTATCGCACAGCTCGGTATCAAAAGTCTCGCCCTTAAGCTCAATAAGCAGCATTACCCTTCCCGACACCTCCGCCAACAGCTCCGCAAGCGTCGGAATACGCTCGTCGGTGCCGTTTAACCTCAGCTCGCAAAGCTCGCTGAAGCTGAGCTCGGACACTCTTCGGTCCACTCCGCACATACGCAAAAGGGTGCTGTCGTGCATTATCACCGGAACCCCGTCTGCCGAGAGCTGAACGTCAGTCTCTATGCCGAAGCCGTGCTCTATCGCCCGACGGAAGGCAGTCATAGAGTTCTCCGGTATTCCCTCTTCCTCGGACCAAAGCCCGCGATGAGCAAAGCCGCCCTCGGGCAGGCTGTATTTTCTGCGCGGAAAACGCGGAGCCACCATCAGAAGGTGTACGATAAACAGCAGGACTGCCGCATTTACCATAGTGTAAAAGGTCTGCATCAATCACTATCTCCAAAATTTTCAAGAAGATCCTTCTTCGGCACGGGCTTGGAATCCCCGTGCTTGACGAACATCATAGTGATGAACGAGAACACGACGAACACCGTGGCGAATGGGAACAAAAATTCCTTTTTTATATCCATAAACGCACCGCCAAGCACGGGAGCCACTATCTGCGCCGCCATACTTGCGGAGTAATAAAAGCCGGTATATCGCCCGACGTCACTGCCCGTCGCAAGCTCAACGACCATCGGGAAGCTGTTTATGCTTATTGCCGTCCATCCTATTCCCGAAAGACCGAATGCAACGTTGATTATCCACACCGGGCTCGCCTTGCCGAAAAAGCTCAGCGACAAGAACGACACAAAAAGCATCGCAATACCGATAAGTATCGTGCGCTTTCTGCCTATCTTCGACGAGAGAATGGCAACGGGAACGAAGGAAACGAGCGTCATTGCCCCGCCGATAAGGAAGGCACTGTTATAATCGAGCCCGAGCACGTCGCTGGCGTATATCGAATACTTCGACTGCACCGAATTGTAACCTATAAACCAGAACGCGACCGACAGAAGCAGGAAGATCAGGGAGCGAAGCTCCTCCTTCGTAAGATGCCGCTTGTGCTGTCTTGCAAGCTCCTCTTCCTCCTCATTGGTAACGTTATACTGCTCGTTGAGCAGATCGGCATCGTGTGCCCACTGCTTTTCCTTAACGGTAAGCATAAAGACCACCAACGATCCCGCCATTATACAAGCGATCGTGAGGAAGAACGGGAAATAGTTCATAAGCGCATTTTCGGGCTTTCCCGTGCCGAATACCATACCGAGGATTATCACGAGGGCGATAGCCCCCGCGCTCATCATATTTATCACCGCGTTCGCCTTCGAGCGAAGGGGCTTCGGCGTGATATCGGGCATCAATGCCACCGCCGGCGACCGGAAGATGCTCATAGCCGTCAAAAGCATAAACAGAATACCGATGAAGAGTATCAGCGGCAACGGATTGCTCACCGTCATACGCCACGCGTAATCCTGCCGAGCCTCCACTATAAGATTTACGTAGAAATCCCGCAGCTTTTCCATATATTGAGTGATCTCTGCCTCCGTGCGGTCAAGAGCCGACGTAAGCTCCTCAAGCCGTTCGGGGGTAAGTACTGTATTTCCCGCAAGCACGAAGTTATCGCGAGTGACCTTGTTCGCTATCACCGCGCCGGGGAGCTTGGGCTCGTAGGTATTCTGCACGTTCGCGCAGTTCTCATCATACAGAATGCCGAGCACATCGCGCCGCTCCTCCGTATCCTCGCCCGACAGCACGGCGTCGAAACGGGCGTTAATGCTATCGTTTATATTCTTGATCTGAAGTCCGTCGGCAAAGGTCAACGATACGAAAAGCACACAGGCTATGATAGTACCGATGAGAACGAACGGCTTCCTGCGCCCCATACGGCTCGTTGTTCGGTCGGATATACTGCCGAAAAGCGGGAGCAGTATCAAAGCCAACAGATTGTCAAGCGACATCATAATACCCGACAAAAACTGCGACATACCGAATTTATCGTTCAGTATCTTCGGTATTACGGTGTCGTAGGTCTGCCAAAACAGCTGTATGATGAAGAACGCGATCCCCACCAGCATCACGCGCTTGTAATTAAGCTTCATACCCTTCATATCTCTTGCCTTTCTTGCTCACCGAAAAGTAACGCAGCCTTAAGCACTGCCGCCTGCGTCTTGGCATCCTTTATCTCTCCCGCAAGGATCATATCCTTCATACGCGAAAGCGGAATGCGCACCGGCTCGATAAATTCATCGTCGTCGGGATCCGCCTCAACGTAGCTGAGTCCGCGGGCACAGTACATATATATGACCTCGTCAAGTATGGCGGGGGAGGAATAAAGCTCACCGATGAAGGTCAGCTCGCGGCAAACGGCTCCGGTCTCCTCCGCAAGCTCACGGCGTGCCGCCGCCTCGTGATCCTCGTCGGGGCTGTCAAGCTTGCCCGCGGGGATCTCAAGCGTCACGCGCGAGAATGGATAGCGGAATTGCCGCACGCAAAGCACCTCGCCGTCATCGGTGATCGGAACGACGCAGACCGCGCCGGGGTGCCTTACCACCTCGCGCACGGCGGGCTTGCCGTCGGGCAGGCGCACGCCGTCGACCGAGAGGTGTATGATCTTCCCCTCGTAGATGCTTTTCGATGATATTTTCTTCTCGGTAAGTGCCGCGTCGGTACCCATCTTTCACCTCCGTAAAAGCAATGATAATATAATTATACATCAAAGATACTTAAATGTAAATACCTCAAACGCCAAAATATAAAAGCAGAAAAAGACCGAAAAACTCGGTCTTTTTTCTGTAAACGCCTATTCAGGATTCCTCTTCAACTACCTCTTCGTAGTCGGCGGTGGACGTCGTGTCGTACACCAGCTCCAGAACAAGGTAATCGTCGTTCTTGAGCTCAACACCGTCAGTCGACTCAAGCACGGTACCGTTGAGAGTCCATCTCCAATAGTAGATATCATAGTATTGGACCGTCACGGTCGTCTTCTTATTATCTACCGTTTTATCAACAGTTCCGTAGCGGTTCCCGAGCACCTGCCCGATGGTGTAGGTCACACCGTCATAGGTAATCGAGGTTATGGTTCCGCTTACAACGTCAAGCTCGGCACCGCGGATGTCGGCAAGGCGGTTAAGCGCATCTATGGGAGTGACAACCGCACCGCCCTCGTATCCTACGGTAAGCGGCGCCGCACCTATAACGGGAACTCTGTCATCGGCAGACAGCTCCTTCTGCGTATCCATATCAACGTAGGAATACACGAGAAGCTGAACGTCCATATGATTTTCATATTCATCTGTAGTCACCGCATCGGTCCCGTCTCCGCCGGTTGCCATATGCATACACGACGTAAAGGAAAGGAGGACGAGAACCACAGTCAGGAAAAGGGTAAATACTCTGATTTTTTTCATAAAAAGCACCTCCGTTGCATACTGCCTTTTATTATACAACCCTTTTCGGCTTCTGTCAAGCATTTTTTGCGCCTTTTACTCTTCCCCGTCCTCACGCCTGCCGTAATATCTGCCACCGAAGGCAACGTAGGACGGACTTGTATGAAGCCCGCAACCGCCGTTAAACTGACGTGCGCAGTCCGACACACCGCAAAAACGCCCGTCGCTCAAGGTCCCCGCAAAGTACGGGTGATTGCCGTCGCAACACATAGTCATACCGTACGGCAAGCCGCAAGCCGCATACTGCGCGTCGGTCACCGTGACCTCGGTCGGAAAGCTCCGCTCCACCCGTACGAGCGAGACACGGGTAACGTTTTCGCGCGGGCAGAAGGGACAGGCAACGCCTCCCGTTCTGACATCGTAATCCACGGTCATATGGCGATCGCAGGGCTCGCTCGGCTGAGTTCCCTGCACGAACCAGCCGACCTCGTGCCGACTGCCGCGCGGATCAAGCTCGCAGGCGTCGGTGACGGTCCCACCCGAATCACAGCAAAATTCCGCCTGCACGACACCTTCGGGCACGTAAAAGCTCCTGTCTCCGCCGTCGGCAAGGTAATCCGTATGGATCGCCGTCATCACGGCATTGAAGGTCTCACTGCACACCGTTCTCGTTGACGTCGGGAGTGCCGACGGGTACTCGTTACCGTACCACACACCGCAGAGGCAATAAGGGGTATATCCCACGAACCATCGGTCACAGCAATTCTGCGTCGTCCCGGTCTTCCCTGCCACCTCAATACTGTCGCGCAGGGTCACCTTAGAGCCCGAGGTTCCGCTCACGACCGTTTGAAGGAGCTTCGTCATAACGGCGGCGTTTTCCTCGCTGATGACCCTTCGGCTCGTTTGCTCGTGGTCAAGAAGTATCTCGCCGTCACAGGTCATAACGAGCGAATACGAGCGCGGCTCGGTATATATCCCGCCGTTGGCAAAAGCCGAATACGCCGCGGTAAGCTCACGGAGCGTGACCCCGTAGCTCTGCTGTCCGAGAGCCAAGGCGGCAGACCCCCGATCCTCGGGCACCCAACTCGCAAGCCCGAAGCCCTCGGTCAGGTATTCGTAAGCGCAATCCGCCCCCAAATCCTCAAGCGCGCGTACAGCGACGGTATTAAGTGAATTTTGCACCGCATACCTTATATTGGTGAGCCCGCGAAAGGTCAGGTCGGCATTGTTGGGCCACGTGCGGTAGCTCCCGTCGGAATTCTTTATAAACTCTATCGGTACGTCATCGTATACCGTAGCCCACGTAAGCGTTCCTTCCTCAAGTCCCGGGGCGTAGACCGCCAAGGGCTTGACCGTGGAGCCCGATGGACGTCTGGTATCGGTCGCATAGCTCTGAACCCGATCGGCGCACTTCTCCCCTATCGCGCCCGCAACCCCGAGCACCGCTCCGCTCCCGGGATCTATCACGATAACGGCACTTCTGCCCTCCTCGTTATCGCCGGGAAAGTTCGACGCATCACCGTAGTATTCCTCAACGCAACGCTGTATCTCGGGGTTTTGCAGAGTGTAAATCCTCAGCCCGCCGCCGTAAACCGCCCGGCTTGCCGCCGCGCGTGAATATCCGAATTTGTCAACGAGGTCGCATATAACGTCCTCCACGACCATATCGGTGTACCACGAGCTGACTCCGCGCTTGAATTCGGTGAGATTCAGCTCCGGCTCGCGCAGATACCAAGTATCGTAATCCGCCCGACTGATATATCCCTGCTCAAGCATTTCCGTCAGTATGACCCGACGGCGCTCCGCATTGTTTTCCGGATGAGTAACGGGATCGTAATACGACGGATTCTTCGTTATCGCCGCAAGGCAAGCGCACTCGGCAAGGTTCAGCTCTCCAACCGATTTCGAAAAATACCGTTCAGCCGCCGCGCCCACCCCGTAGCAGCTCTCCGACAAATTGATAATATTGAGATAAAGCTCAAGTATCTCCGTCTTATCAAGCTTTCGTTCGAGATCTACGGCGTATACTATCTCCTGAAGCTTTCGCGAGGGCGTTACCTCGTCCCTCCCGGTCAAGTTTTTCACGAGCTGCTGGGTGATCGTAGACGCGCCGTACGCGGGCGAAAGACGGGTGAAATAGTTTATCCCCGCGCGAACGGTGCGCAAAAGGTCAACGCCGTGATGCCTGAAAAAGTTTTTATCCTCAATAGCGACGAAGGCATCAAGCAGTTCACGCGGCATATCCGACAGCGGAACGTAGGAGCTTATCCGCGAGCCGCAGAGCACCCCGTCCTCAAGCTCGGTCGCCTCCCCCGCCTCGTTAAAGTAATACAGCCGCGTCACCGAATCGGTCCCGATCCCCTCGATCAAAGAAAGGTCGAATTCCCATTCGATCCGCACGGCAGTGCACGCACTGCAGGAGGTAAGAAGACAGACGAGCACCGCCGAAAGGCAAGCGACGGTCCGCCCGATCACCCTTCCCCGCCCTTTGTGAGCTTTACGACAAGAAACCTTTTTCATCACGCATTACCTTCCGCAAGAAAATATCTTACAAACTATTCTCCGCAAAAGCGCGGTTATTATTACTCGAACGTGGGAAAATACCTATGTGAAATCTTTGGCGAAAGGAGCTTTTTATGCTACGCACCTGCAAAAAAATATACGTTTTCGTCTGCACCGTTGCCGCCGCGATACTCATATTTTCAATAGCGGCACTTTATCATTCGGGCAATATCGGGGACGTGGGCAAAACGGTAAGGCACGATGCCGCGTATCTCGTGGCAGCGGGGCTCGACAGCCCCGAGCTTACGGTAATATTGCGTGCCTCGGACGGGCACGTCTGCATCTGCTCGGACAGCGGTGACCTTCTTGCCGACACGGGAATATCCGTCGGACTTCTGCCCTCAGCCGAGCGTGACCGTCTGCTTACCGACGGAATCGTTCTGAAGGCAGCCGATCTCGTGCGTTACCTTGCCGAGCTTGAGAAAAAGTAAATGCAAGCAAAAGCGATCCCGACACCGCGGTGTCGGGATCGCTTATTTGTCATTCGTCAAGAATTATCGGATCGGTCCTCGGACCTCGCGGCCTCATATTCCGCAAGAATATCCGAATAGCGGGGATCGGACCCGATAATCTCAATAGCCCTCTCGTCACCCGCAAGCGCCCGATCGCGAATGATGCAACGGGTCTTCTTTTCCGACGCTATCCTGCCGTTCGCGGCGTAGATCGCATACCTTACCGAATCCACGGTAACTGCGACGAACAACGCAAAGCCGCCGACGGCAAGGATGACTCCCCCCGCAACGGGGATCAGCGACAGCAGCAAAAGTGCGATGACGAGCACAAGCACACCCGTAAAATAATACAGGCGGTACGAGCAATGCTCCCGGACAAAGATATATTTCTTGTGCCCTATCAGCCACGCAACGATCAACCCGAACGGAAGAAAAAGATGCGTAACGACCGCAAGAGCCTTCGCGGCGCCGCGGGTCTCGTCAGACGTAAACACAACCGTTGAAAGGCACTCAGTCGCGCGCGATAAGATCGGTAAGGTAGTTCCCCACACCGAGCGCGTAGGCGGCAATACCCTCACGCATCGCGGCGTCGGGCGGCAGGCGGAACATCTTGCACTCAAAGTTGAAAACACCCGTATAACCCGCCGCCTTCAGTCCCTTGACGGCATCGTTCCAATCTATCGTTCCGAGGAACGGGAGCAGGTGCTCGTCCTCTCCGCCGTGATTGTCGTTGACGTGCAGGACGGCAAGGCGCTTGCCCACCTTAGCCAGCTCCTCCGACTGAACGAGCCCCGTCGTATGCGCGTGACCGAAATCCCAACAGATATCGGCGCCGAAGTAATCCGCGATCGCGATCACCTCGTCGGCGGTGGAGGCGTAGCGGTGTATTCCCTCTGCCTCACGCGGGCTGCGCATATTCTCTATCGTAAGACGCACGCCGCACTTCTCTGCCCACTCTGCAAAGGGAGTCATATACTCAATATTGCGTTGCAGACCGTCGTCAACACCCTTTTTGGAGGCGTTGGCGGGATGAATGACCGCGTTCTTTATTCCGACGTAACCCGCCGCCTCGATAGCTCTCATCATATTTTTGGAGAACTGTGCTTTGTCCTCCTTGCCGTCTGCGGTGAAAAACTTGTGGAAAGGCAGATGACCGTAATCCATTCTGATGCCGTACTTCGCCGCAAGCTCGGCGATAGCGCTCATCTTCTCTTTCCATTCATCGCCCATTGCCGGAACGGTCTCGATATCGAAATCGATCGCCTGAAATCCGACGCGGCGAAAATGCTCGATCATCTCAAACGGTGTAAAGGTACCGCCGGGATAAACGGTCTCAAAGCGCGACGATGCGCCGACAAGTAATTTTTCTGACATAATGATCTCCCTCCTGCCGCGAAGCGGCATACTTATTAAATAATTTTTTGTTCGTTTTATTTGAAAGAATGGCTCGTAAGCTGACCGTGCCCGCGAACGTCTTCCTTAGATCCGTCAAAATCCGGATCGACGTATCTGTCAAACCAAGCGTGAAGCTTTTCCGTCATAGACGCAATAACGTCCGCACACGCCGGATCGTCAATGCGGTTTACGTACTCGTCGGGATCGTTTCGCAGATCGTAGAGCTCGTTCGGTCCGTCGGGTGAGCGCAAAACGAGCTTCCAATCGCGGTCGGTTATCATCCTCGTGGCACCGTACTCGTCAAAGACGAAAACGTCGCCGTCACCGTCGAAGTCGCCCTCTCCCTTGAGCATAGGCGCAAAGCTCTTACCCGGCATATCGTCGGTCGGCTCAAAGGGCACTCCCACAAAATCAAGCACTGTGTGGAAGATATCGTAATGGCTGACCTTGGCTTTTGCCACGACCCCCTGCGGGACCGTCCCCGGACAGGAGAACAAGCCCGGCACGCGCGTCGATGTCTCGTACATATTCACGGGATAGGTTCCGTTGCCCTTCCCGAAGATGCCGTGATGACCCATATTACTGCCGTTGTCGCTCGTAAAGATTATAAGGGTGTCCTCCGCGATACCCTCCGCCTCGATCCGGTCAAGCAATCTTCCCACCGCCTCATCCATAGCCGATACCGCGGCAAAGTAACCGCGAAGGCTCTCGCGTCGGTATTCGTTCCACGTCTCCCTGATCGGGGCGTAGTTGGCGTAGAGGAATCTGACGCCCGGGTGCGGGACCTTCTTCCAATCCTCGAAGCTCACGTCAGCCCCCTCTACCCACGGATGCGGCGGGAGGTCGGGGATAGACTCAAAGGGACAGCCGTCGTACATATCTATGTATTTTTTCGGGTGGCACTCCTTGCCCCAAGGCGAATGCGGCGCGGTAAAGTTCACACAGAGGCAGAAGGGCTTCTCCTTATCCCTCTGATCCATAAAATCCATCGCGCGATCGGTTATATAATCGGTCACGTATTCGCCGCTGATCATCTCCATCTTGCCGTCCTTCAGCACGACGGAGTTGATATAGTCCGCGCCGCCTATGGCGCAGGTGGACCAGAACGTGAAGCCCGCCTGAGGCTCGTCTGCCGCGCCGATGTGCCATTTCCCCGACAGTCCGCATTCATATCCGTTTTCGGCAAGGACCTCGGTAAACGTCCGATGCCCGTCAAGGTACCGGATTCCAACGTCACCGTCAAGCTGACTTTTCGGCCAACGGTATTTTTGCGGCGTTTCCTCGGCGGCAAACGCCTCCTTCAGCTCGTCGGACAGACAATCCGCCGTGATCTGTCCCTTTGCAAGCCAATCGTGCACACCGTGGCGCGACGGTATCTTGCCCGTCAGAAGCGAGGCGCGGGCGGGCGAACAAACGGGAGAGACGCAGTAAAGATTTTCGAACCTCACGCCCGAGGCGGCAAGCCTGTCAAGGTTCGGGGTCTTCAGCTCCTCGTTTCCCGAGCATCCCATAGCCCAGGCACCCTGATCATCCGTCAGGATGAACAGTACGTTTTTTCTCTTGCTCATATATTTACTCCTTCCGGCTTATATCCATATGTTCGGCAAGGGTGTACATATGTGTCTCGTGTGTGCCGTCCTCAAATATGTTAAATACCCTTCCCCCGCGGCGGTCGTCAAAGCAGGGCGGCGCAAAGCCCGCGCAGGCATCAAGAGTTATTCTGATACCGCCGTATACTCCGTCGCAGGTATCCTTGTGCACGTGTCCCGCGGCAATTATCTCAACGTCGCCGCGCTCAAGCATAGTCGAATACACGCCGGAGTTGAGCAACGAGCATTGAATGTATTCGTCGCTGTATCCGCTGTACCCCGTCTCCTCGGGGTTATCCACCGTCATCATTATCTCGTGCGGCGGAATGTGCATAACCGCCATAGCGCGGACCGGGTGTCCCTCACGTGCTTCAAGCTCCTTCGACAGATTCCAATACCACATCTGTTGCTCAAAGCGAACAGAGTCCCACTTACGGTAATGATTGCTGCGGACGGGGAGCATAAGCTCCTTGTGATCGAGCCCCGGGCGCATCTCCGCCTCCTTGTGCTTGGAGTCAAATGCGTATATCGCGTAGGCAACGCTGTCCGAGTCGTGCGCCAGCACGGGAACCATAAAGTTCGACACACCGGGGATACCGTCCACGTGCGAGGAAATGCAGTACGGATAAGCCTCGTAGAGCTTTTGCTGCTCCGGCACGGGCACGCCGCAATCGTAGTCGTGGTTGCCGTAAACGTGCATCCACGGGATCCTGCGGCTCTCCATAGGCTCGGTGAAAATGTCAAGGTACTTGCACAGCTCGTCATAGGGCTTCAGATATCTGCCGTCCACGTTGTCACCGCCAAGGATAACGAGGTCGGGCTTGACCTCGTCAAGCATAAGGTTCAAACCGCGAAGCGAGCGCTCGTCGTAATCAAGCTTCTCCTGTATATCCGATATCATAAGGATGCGAAAGCTTCCGTCATCGTGAAAGCGAAGTGTGTGCTTTGGTGTAGGTATCATATCATTCTCCGTTCCGCCGCCCCACGCGGCATAAATTAACCTTGCGTCTTGGTCATAATTAAGTATATTATATCACTGTACCGCCGCAATGTCAAATAATTTCACCCCCAAAATATACTTATAAATGCCGCATTGTCCCTCTTTCGCAAAAAAGACAGTGGCACAGTTCCCGCCATACGGCGGGAACTGTGCCACATATCACTGTGCAAAGAGGTGCACGGCAATCCGAGCGCGTTATTGAAGAAGATTTCGCGTCAGTAGTCGGTATGCTTGCCGCCGAGCGTTATCGTATAGCCCTCGGGCATAGCCGCTCTTTCCTCGTCAAAGGTATTTATATGATCGTCGAGCGCGGGATAGAAGGAATATTTCTCCTGACGCGCGGGGCTCTGCATTATTCTGTCGTCAATAACCTTACAGCAGTCGCTTGCCATATGTGCGTCGAGCAGGGCTTTGAGCTCCATAACCCTCG
>CAYWVC010000014.1:0-30267 GCA_964461635.1 uncultured Lachnospiraceae bacterium | reverse complement strand
ATCCACCGCTGACGCGGTCCCCCTTCTCCCGCAGGAGAAGGCTATTGATTCATCGGCTCGGATAAATAGGGGAAATTTTGTGAGCATTGCCGACAGTGCCGATGATTTTCGGAATGCAAAGAAAAGGACCGACCGAAGGCTCGGTCAGTCCTTTTAAATTCACCTCAGTTGTTCTCGGCTTTCTTCTTTGCGAAGCACTCGCTGCAGTAAACGGGGCGATCGTTGCTCGGCTCGAAGGGAACCTTGCAATCCTTGCCGCATTCAGCGCAAACAGCGTCGAACATCTGACGGGGAGTACCGTTGTTTTTGCGTGCCTTGCGAGCGTCGCGGCAGGCCTTGCAGCGCTGCGGCTCGTTCTCAAAGCCCTTTTCGGCGTAAAACTCCTGCTCGCTGGCAGAGAAGGTGAATTCTTGTCCGCATTCCTTGCAGACCAAAGTCTTGTCTGTGTACATGTGATACCTCTTTGAAATTTATGCAGTGCGTACTCCACATTGCAGTTGAGTGGATTATATCACACTTTTTTTCTTTTGTCAATCTTTTTTAAAAAAATATCTGTGCAATAATTTCAATTTGTTGAAAACGCTATTTGTTGACGAATTGGAATTTTTGTGTTATACTACCGTATAAGAATGTGAAATAATATATGCGATTTTGGGGGATTCGGATGAAAGAAGTCAGAATCGGCATTATCGGCGTTGGGACCGTCGGTATGCTCCATGCAGAGAATATATACGGCGGCAGGGTCGCGGGAATGCGGCTCTGTGCACTTTGCGATGAGGACGAGGCTCGTGCCGAGTTTATTCATCAAAAATTTCCCGACGTTCCGGTGTTCAGGGATTACCGTGAGATGGCGGTGATGGGATGCTGTGATGCCGTGATCGTTTCGACTCCACATTACAGCCACGCGATAATAGCCACCGAAGCCCTGCGCGCCGGGCTCCACGTTATGGTCGAGAAGCCGATCGGAGTATACGCCGGGCAGACGGATGCGCTGATGAAGGCGGCAGCCGAGTCGGGCAAGGTATTCGGAATTATGTTCAGACAACGCACCGCGCCGTGTTACCTTGAGGCTCGGAGGATCATTCGCGACGGGGAGATCGGTACGCTTCGGCGGTTGACTTGGATCATCACCGATATTTACCGCTCTCAGGAATATTACGATTCAGCCAAGTGGCGAGCCACTTGGCGCGGCGAGGGCGGCGGTGTGCTTATAAACCAAGCCCCGCACAATCTTGATATCTGGCAATGGCTTTTCGGAATGCCCGACCGACTTCGTGCAACGTGTGGCGTGGCGAAGTATCACACGATAGAGGTGGAGGACGAGGCGGTCATCTATGCCGAATACAAAAGCGGAGCAACCGCGATCTTTCAGATCAGCACGGGCGAGCGCCCGGGCACCGACAGGCTTGAGATTGCCGGAGATCTCGGTAAGATGGTGATTGAGGACGGAATGTTGAAGCTTTGGCGGCTTCGAAATCAAGGGGAATTACACGCCGGCGGCGGTATCGGCGCGTCGGGCGACGGCTCCGATTTCGAATACACGGAGCTTACGTTTAATAACGTTCGTGACGGTCGGTGTGCAATGCTTGAGAATTTTGCCGATGCCGTTATGAACGGCACTCCGCTGATCGCGCCGGGCGTCGAGGGGGTCCGGGAGCTTGAGATATCGAATGCCGCGTACCTCTCGGCTTGGCGTGACCGTTGGGTCGACGTGCCGTGTGCGCGTAAGGACTTTGAGCGTGAGCTTGATGCGCATCGAACGGCTGCCGATCGCGCAAACGGGGAGAAGGAGAAGAGCTTTTTTGCCCGCTTGGGACTGAAAAAATAATGATTTTATAAGAAGCAAAGGTGCCTCATCCGCGCGGTGAAGCACCTTTTGTTATAACGTCAAAGCACGGGGATCGCATCGGGCTTCAGCTGTGATATTACCGCGCGAACGGCATCGGCGGAATCGCGAAGCTTTTTGAGCTCGTAATCGTTCAACGGTATTTCAAAGGTGCGTTTGACTCCGCTTCTTCCGACGACCGACGGGATGCCGAGGCAAATGTTTTCGATATCGTATTCTCCCGTTAACAGCACCGAGACGGGCAGGATGCTGTCCTCGTCACGTACGATAGCCTCGCATATCCTTCGCACCGATTCGGCTATGCCGTAATAGGTCGCGCCCTTTGCCTCGATTATCCTGTACGCGCTGTCACGCACGTTGCCGAACAGACCGTAGAGATTTTGCATCCCTTCGCACTTGCCGCAGATATTGCAAAATTTAACGAGGTCTATGCCCGACGCGTTTGCCGAGCTCCAGACTGCCAATTCGCTGTCTCCGTGCTCACCGATCACGAAGCCGTGAACGTTTCTCGGATCGACCGAAAGGTGCTCGCCGACGAGTTGCTTAAGCCTTGCAGTGTCAAGGACGGTGCCCGAGCCTATGACCCTTGACGGCGGGAGGTCGGAGAGCTTCAGCGTGACGTAGGTCAAGATATCGACGGGGTTCGATACGACGAGCAGGATGCCGTCGGTGTTGTACTTAACGAGCTCGGTAACGACGCTGCGGATGATGGATGAATTGCGTTTGACGAGGTCAAGCCGCGTTTCTCCCGGCTTCTGATTGGCTCCGGCGGTGATGATCACAACGGCACAGTCGGCGGTATCCGCGTAGCTTCCCGCGTAGACCGTGGCGGGAGAAAGGTAGGGCAGGGCATCGGTAAGATCCATAGCTTCGCCCTTCGCCTTGGACTCATTTACGTCTATCAGCACCAATTCGGAGAAGATTCCGCTGTGAAGCAGTGAGTAGGCACAGCTTGCCCCGACGTATCCGCAACCGATCACGGCGCATTTTCTGATATTTACCATAAAAGCCTCCGTACAAGCAAATAAGATATACTCTTATTATGTCTTGCACGGAGGCGGATTATGTATAAGGTCAAATGGTGTTTTGACTTCTTGTCCGACCGATTGCATTATGCCACGCATCGATCAGTGATTTTCGGGTGGCGGCGTCCATCGCGGGCTTGAATTCATCGACCTTGCTCCCTTTACGTGCGGCGTCCTTTACGTCCGTATAGAAGCCGACCCCGAGCCCGGCGAGCTTTGCGGCTCCGAGGGCGGTCGCCTCCACACATTCGGGACGAAGGACGTTGATTCCGCATACGTCGGCTTGAAAGGACAGAAGAAAGTTGTTTTTTGCCGCTCCTCCGTCGACTAGCACCGAGCCGATGCCGAGCCCCGTATCACGCTTGACCGTTTCAAGCAGATCGTAGGTCTGGTATGCCATAGCCTCAAGTGCGGCGCGCACCACGTGTGCTCTTGTGGTCCCGCGCGTAAGTCCGAATATTGTTCCGCGGGCATTGGCATCCCACCACGGCGCACCGAGTCCGACGAACGCCGGGACGAGGTATACTCCGCCGTTGTCGGGAATACTGCGGGCAAGCTCCTCGCTCTCCGCCGCGCTTGAGATGATGCCGAGCCCGTCGCGGAGCCACTGTATAGCGGCACCGCAGATGAAGGTAGAGCCCTCCAGCGCGTAACGCACCGTGCCGTCGCTGAGCTTCCATCCGACGGTGGCAAGCAAGCCGTTCTCGGAATGACAGGGCACGCTTCCCGTGTTGACGAGCAAGAAGCCCCCGGTTCCGTACGTGTTTTTGGCGTCTCCGCTTTCAAGACAGCCCTGACCGAACAGCGCCGCCTGCTGATCTCCCGCGACCCCCGCGATCGGGATGCTTCCGCCGAGGGCTGAGGTGTAGCCTATGATACCCGAAGAGGGGACCACGTTCGGGAGCATCGCCGACGGGATGTCGAAGAGCTTCAACAGCTCGTCGTCCCATTCAAGCGTATTTATGTTGAAGAGCATAGTGCGCGAGGCATTGCTGACGTCGGTTGCGTGCACCTTGCCGCCCGTGAGCTTCCATATAAGGTAGCAATCGACGGTGCCGAAGAGGAGCTCGCCGCGCTCGGCGCGCGTACGGGCACCGTCAACGTTATCAAGTATCCATTTTAGCTTGGTCGCGGAAAAGTACGCGTCGATCACAAGCCCGGTCTTGGACTTGACCGTTTGTAAAACATCTGCATCCTGTGACAGCTTTTCGCAAAAGTCCGCGGTCCTGCGGCATTGCCAGACGATCGCGGGGCAGATGGGCTCACCGGTGGCTTTGTCCCATACCACGGTGGTTTCACGCTGATTCGTAATGCCGATGGCGGCGATCCCGTCGGGGGAGATCGCGGCGGCATCCATTGCCTCGCGTGCGACGGTCAGCTGGGAATCAAATATCTCGGCGGCGTTATGCTCGACCCAGCCCGCCCGCGGATAATATTGAGTAAATTCCTTTTGGGCGACGCTCAGCACGCGACCGTCGCGGTCGAATACGATACAGCGCGAACTTGTTGTGCCTTGGTCGAGAGCCAAAAGGTATTTTTCGCTTTTCATAACTGCGTCCTTTCTTATAATCATAGGATAAAAGAAAATGCTGACAAAAAACGGAAGACCGGTTATGCACCCGGAGTTTATGCTTTCGGGCAACAATTACTGATCTTCCGTTTTCTCGGAAACGTTACTTTATTTCTACGTTGACCTTTTGACCGTTGGAATTTGCGGCGGCCTTCATCACGTTTCTGATAGCTTTTGCTATTTTTCCGTTTTTGCCGATGACCATTCCCATATCGTCCGCGGCGACGCTCAACACGAGGTTGACGTTTCTCCCGCTTTCATCCCCGGTCACGGTTACTTCGTCGGGGTTGGAGACAAGGGCACGGGCAACGGTGTAAAGCGTGTCCGTTAAGTTGATCATAAGAGTTGTGCTCCCCGATCAGTCAACGATGCCGTTTTTCTTGAGCAACGCTTTGACGGTTTCGGTGGGCTGAGCGCCGTTGGCGATCCACTTCTTTGCCTTTTCCGCGTCGATCTTAACGTCGGCGGGATTGGTCAGCGGATTGTAGGTGCCGATCTCTTCAATGAAGCGACCGTTACGGGGAGAACGGCTGTCTGCAACGATAACGCGGTAAAACGGCGCTTTGCAAGCACCCATCCTTCTCAATCTGATTTTAACTGCCATGGTTTTTCCTCCAAAATAAATTTTTATATAATATTATATAAATCACGTTTAGTTGGGCAATCTCAGCTTACTGAGCTTCTGTTTACCCTTTTTGCCGGAGAATTGCTTCATAAGGACCTTTATCTGCTCGAATTGGCGAAGCAACTTGTTGACCTCCTCAACCGAGGTTCCGCTTCCGGCGGCGATACGGCGCTTGCGTGAGCCGTTGATGATATCGGGCTTGGCTCGCTCGCGCGGGGTCATAGAGAGGATGATCGCCTCGGTCCGTGCAAGCATTTTTTCGTCAATCTTCGCATCCTTAAGGCTCCCGGGCTTTATTCCGGGCATCATAGCCATAAGCTGATCGACGCTGCCCATTTTCTTTAACTGCTTGAATTGATCAAGGTAATCGTTAAGTGTGAAGGTCGATTGTCGTAGCTTTTGTTCAAGCTCCGCCGCCTGCTTTGCATCGAACGCCTGCTCCGCTTTTTCAATCAGGGAGAGGACGTCGCCCATCCCGAGTATGCGGCTTGCCATTCTGTCGGGGTAGAAGGGCTCGATACAATCGAGCTTTTCGCCGGTACCGATAAATTTGATCGGCTTTTGCGTTATATACTTGATCGACAGTGCCGCGCCGCCGCGGGTGTCGCCGTCAAGCTTGGTAAGGATCACTCCGGTGACGTCAAGGAGCTCGTTAAAGGTCTTCGCGACGTTCACGGCGTCCTGACCGATCATAGCGTCCACGGTGAGCAATATTTCGGTCGGTGCTACTTTTTCCTTTATCGCTTTAAGCTCTGCCATAAGCTCTTCGTCTATGTGCAGGCGACCTGCGGTGTCGATGAATACCATATCGTATCCGCGGGCTTCGGCGTGCTTGAGTCCCTCTTCGGCTATCTTGACGGGCGAGACCTTATCGCCCATCTGAAATACCGGAATACCGAGCTGTCCGCCGACGACCTCAAGCTGCTTGATCGCCGCGGGGCGGTAGACGTCGCAGGCGACGAGAAGGGGATTCTTACCTTGCTTTTTGTACATACCGGCAAGCTTGCCCGCGTGTGTGGTCTTACCCGCGCCCTGAAGACCAACCATCATAACGACGGTCGGGGGCTTGGGGGAGATGTTGAGCTTGCTCTGCGAGCCGCCCATAATCTTCACAAGCTCCTCGTTCACGATCTTCACGACCTGCTGTCCCGGCATAAGGGATTCAAGCACCTCCGCGCCGACGGCGCGCTCGGAAACGGTAGCCACGAATTCCTTGACCACTTTAAAGTTTACGTCCGCTTCAAGCAGTGCGAGCTTTATTTCGCGCATTCCCGCCTTGACGTCGGCTTCGGTCAGCTTTCCCTTGCTGCGGAACTTTCTGAACGCGTTATTCAGTTTTTCGGTAAGTCCCTCAAACATAATGACCTCCTGTACGTCGTTAAAGATCGGCGGATTTGCCGTTTTTTTTTATTTTTTCAGCTCCTCGGTCAGGCGGAGCACGGATGACCTTACCTCACACGGCAGGTCGGGGTATTCGGCAAGCTTACTTTCGACCGTCTCGGCTTGGGTGCGGAGCTCCACAAACCGACGGGCAAGCCCGAGCGAGCTTTCAAGCGCGGACAGTTCGGCTTCGGATTTCTTGATCAGATCCCTGACTCCTTGGCGGGATATGCCAACCTCCGAGGCGATCTCGGCGAGCGAAAGATCCTCGTTGTAATACATATTCATTACGGCGCGCTTGCGCTCCGTCAGCATCTGCCCGTAAAAGTCGAGCAGAAAGCCCATTCCGAGGTCCTTTTCAAACATATATCACCTGTAAAGCAAAATACTTTACAGATTATATCATACGTTCGGGCGTTTGTCAAGCATTTTTTGAAAAAAGGTTTCGGCTTGTGCTTCAGTTATATTTGAAGAGCTTTCTCGTTATTTTGTAGCCGTTTTTGACGATAAAGCGCCCGCCCTTACCGGGGATGTTCGTGAAGCCCGCGACAGAGCATCTGATCTTGTTATAGAGCTTACTGTCAAGCCCCTTAAGGTACGTCCAGAATTCGCGCTTTTTGATGAGCGCGTCGGGGGTGCCCTTGATCGTCAGGAAGGTGGAGCAGATCGTCACGAGGATTGAGATATGACTCAGCATATACTTGTTAAGCTTGCGGCTCTTTATTATCGGGCGCATACGGAGGTAGTCCTCCGCTATCCACTTTGTCACGAAGATCTGCTGATCTATCCGTTTAATGATGATCTCCTGATTCACCGATTGATCGGCGCGTCCTATGAAATAGCGATAGAGGTCGGTGTTTATATAGAACATCGTGTTGACGAAGGGCAACGGGTGGAAGATAAAGATATTGTCAACGTAAAAGGTGTGCAACGGAAGGCTAAGCCCGCAATCGCGAAGGAGCTGTGTACGGTAGACCATAGCGTGCATCGTTATGTACTGCGAGGTCTTGAAGTTTCCGATATCCTTCCACGTGAAGATCTTCTTCTGGGGGAAAACGTTTTTGTAGTCGACAGAGTAGCTTGTGCCGTCCTCCACGTGCTCGTAAACGTAGTTGCAGAAATAGAGGTCAACGTCAAGCCGCGCGGCGTGGTTGAGCTTTATCGTGTTGAGCAGCTTTTTCAGCGATTTTTCGTTGAGCCAGTCGTCCGAGTCAACCACCTTGAAGTAAAGCCCGCGGGCGGCGGCAAGCCCGGCGTTAACGCCCGAGCCGTGCCCGCCGTTCTCCTTGTGAATGACGCGGACTATATTGGGATAACGGGCGGCGTAGTCGTCGGCTATGACTCCCGTATCGTCCGACGAACCGTCGTTTACTATGATTATTTCGGCATCCCGACCGACGGTCAGCAGGGAATCTATGCATTTTTTCATATATGCCGCGGAATTGTAGCACGGCACCGCAAAGGTTATATATTTCATATTTTACTTCAGTCCTCTTTTTTTACAGTGGTAAACATCGATTTTCTTGCGTTGCGCAGAGCTTCCGCCGTGACCTCGTTGCGAAGGATCTTTCCGTCCTCGCCGAGCGGGAGCTCCTCGCGTCTGATTATAAATTTTTTGATGCGCCGTGCGCTGTCCCTGTCACGGTTAGCCTTCTTTACCGCGTAGCCGATCTCGGCGTTTATCTGATCGTCCGAAAGGTATTCGCCGTATATTTCGGTCAGATTGCCGATATCGGGGCATATCACCGCGACGATATCGTAATCATCGTTCGTTTTATTCGGCATCCCGATGACAAGGGCGTTCTTCACAAACGGGCTTCGCTTCAGCGCCGACTCAAGCTCCTCGGGGAACACCTGCTTGCCCCTGCCGGTGACTATCATATTGTTCTTTCTGCCGACTATGTGCAGAAAGCCGCGGCGGTCGAAGTATCCCATATCCCCCGTGTAGAGCCAACCGCCGCTGACGGTCTCGGCAGTGAGGTTCGGGTCGTCGAAATATCCCTTCATAACGTTGCCTCCGCGATATCTGATCTCGCCGACACCGTCACTTTGTATATTGTAAATATCAATGAGCCCGTCGGGGGTCTGCAAGCCAACCGAGGAATATTCGTGAAGGTCGCGGCGGTTGACCGAAATAAGCGCGGCGGATTCGGTCATACCGTAGCCCTGGAGCGCACGGATGCCGAAATCGTGCAAGCCCTCGATCGTATCGGGATCTGCGGGACTTCCTCCGCAGATCAGAAGTGACAGCCGCCCGCCGAGGGTGTCGTGAATCTCGGCAAATATCTGCCGTCTGAGGGTCATACGAAGCGGTCCGGTCGCGTTTGAAAGCTTTATTGCCCGACGGACCCGCTCGCCGATCCCCTTTCTCTCGATATTTTGCCAGATCTTTGAATATATCTTGTCAAGCACGAACGGAACGCAAAGGATCACGGTCGGGCGCACGAGCTGAAGGTTGCCCGTTAAGCGGTGAAGTCCCTCTCCGTACGCGACCGACGCCCCGCGCGACAGCGGATAAAGAAATCCGCATATCCGCTCGTAGCAGTGGGTCAGGGGAAGCACGGAGTAGAACACGTCAGAGCCCTCTGCCGGGAGCATTTTGGCAAGCTGCTCAAGCGTAAAGCATATATTTGCGTGAGTAAGCTCGACGAGCTTAAAGCTTCCGTCCGCGGCGGAGGATACCGCTAATTCGGCGACGGAATCCGCTGATACCGTGCGATCCGGAAAAGTCTCCTTCTTGCCCTGCAAAATAAGCTTTTTGACGGACGAGAAGGGAATGACGCTCACGCCCGCCTCGGTAAGCTTTTCGGCGATGCTCTCGCATCCGGTACCGAGCAGGGCAAGCTTGGCTCCCGTCCGTTCGGCAAGCTCGGCGAACGTTTCGGGCGCAAGGCTCCTTGAAAGCGGGAGCGCCGTGCCGCAGTAGCAGGTCACGGCGAGATACGCCGTGCACCACGTATATCCGTTTTCTCCGGCTATGATGATCTTTTCGCTCTCGTGCCCGAGGGCTCGGAGCGCGACTCCGAGTGCGGCGGCGTTATCCTTAAGGGTCTTGTAGGTGTAATTTACGTAGTGATCTCCCGATCTTACCGAGAGGGCGACGGCGGACCTATGCTCCTTTGCCGAGAGCTCAAGCACCGTGCGAAGGCTCGGGCGTGCGGGGGATTTTAAGGTGCGGTTTGGCATTATAGCCTCCTTCGTTACTGACGGTCTACCGTGATGACCGCAAAGTAACTTTCGTTTATTTCGGATACTTTTTTCTTTATTGCGTCCTCAAGCTCTTCGTCGGAGAGCTTGACCTCGAACGGAGCGGCAACGTCAAATATAAGGTTGGTGTGAGTCTTGCCCTCCACGAACCGAAAATCGTGAATGCTCAGTCTGCCGTCAAGCTCGGTAATCGCGGCGACTACGCGTTCACGCAGGGAATTAACGCGTTCGTCGTTCGTGACGATCGGATCCATATGTACCGTGGCGATATAGCCAAAGCGCTCGCGGAGCTCCTTTTCGATATTATCCGCCACGTCGTGAGAGCGGAAGATATCCGCGGCACCGTCGACCTCAAGGTGAAGCGAGACTATGCACCTTCCGGGACCGTAATCGTGTATAAACAGATCGTGCATACCAAGTGTCTCGGGATATTCCGAGATGACCTTGCGTATGGAAGCTTCGGCACTGCCGTCGGGCGTTTCGCCGAGGATCGCGTTTTTTGCGGAGTTGAATATTTTTATTCCCGAAATCAGAATGAGAACGCCGACAATCACGCCCATTACGGCGTCGGCGCGCCAAAGTGAGGGGAAGAAGAAGACGATGACCGACGACGCGAGCACCGCGGCGGTCGAAAGCGCATCCGACAGACTGTCGGCGGCGTTGGCTTGCATTATCTGCGATCCGGTACGCTTTGAAAGCTTGCGGTTGAAGATGCAGAGCCAGAGCTTTACGAGTATAGCCGCACCGAGTACCGAGAACACGGCGGGTGACGCTCCGCCGTCGGCATTCCCCGAAACAAGCTTCTCAACCGATTCGGTAAGAACGTCTATTGCGGTGTGGAGCACGAGAAAGGATACTATCATAGAGGTGACGTACTCCATTCTCGCGTGTCCGAACGGGTGCTTGCGGTCGGCGGGCTTGGCGGCTATGCGAAAGCTTATCAGCGAGATAACGGAGGAGCCCGCGTCGGCAAGGTTGTTCATAGCGTCGGCGCAGACCGACACCGATCCGACGTATTTTCCGACGGCGAATTTAGCGGCAAAAAGGATAACGTTCAGAATTATCGCGACCGTGCTTGCCATCGTGCCGTAGCGATGGTGCGCCGTGGGGTCAAGCGGGTCGTTGACGTTCCTTATAAACAGTTTACAGAGTAATTCGGTCATATTTTTCAGACAAGCTCCCCGAGCAGTGGCTCAAGGGCTATTCCTTCTCTTAACGGTGCCGGGTAATCGTTCAGCGACCGATAGACGGCAAGGTGGGTGAAATCGGCGGCACGGTGTACCGCTTCGTCGAGTGACGATCCGGAGAGCAACTTGCCGAGCATAACGGAGGCGAAGATATCCCCGGTGCCGGGGTAGCTTGCCGCGACCTTATCCGTGGCGTAGGTCCGCGTGCTCTCACCGTGAGTATAGCAGCATCCGATCCGCGAACCGTCGAATTCGATTCCCGTTATAACCACGTCACAGCCGAAGAGCCCGTGAAGCTCACGGCAAAGCTCGGTCGCCAATGCGTCGATCTCCTTGTCCGATGCGCCTTCGACGGGAAATTCATTGCCGGTGAGATAGCACGCTTCGGTAAGATTGGGAGTGATCACGTCGGCAACGCGGCAAAGTCCGCGCATCCCGTACGCGAGCTCGTCGGTGTAGGTTGAGTAGAGCCGTCCGTCGTCGCCCATTACCGGATCGACCAGGACGGTGCAGTCCTCGCCCCCGAAGCGCTCGGCAATTTCCGATACGGTCGAGATCTGCTCGGCACTGCCGAGAAAGCCGGTGTATATTGCGTCAAAATGCAGGTCGAGTCGGTCAAAATGAGCGGAAATTGCACTCATATCTCCGGTGAGACTGCGAAAATGCATATCTTCAAAGCCCCCCGTGTGCGTGGAGAGCAGTGCGGTCGGGATCGGCACCACTTGTATTCCCATAGCCGACAGCACAGGTATCACGACGGTCAACGCGCATCTGCCGAAGCACGAAAGATCGTGGATAGCGGCAACGCGGCGTATGCTTTTGTTGCTTGACATATGCGCCGCCCCCTCAGAGTCCTATCAAGGTAGCCAGCCCGGTTGCATTGAAGAGCAGACCGAGAACGACCCCGGAGAGGTAGACCGTTAGCAATATGAGCATATTTTCACGCATATTCTTTCGATTGGTGCGGAAGAGAACGAACATTCCCACTCCCGAGCCTGCGAAGAGACCGGCAAGCGCTTGTCCGGCGTTTATCACGCCCTCCATATACAGCTCGGTTATTACCACCGACGACGCGCAGTTGGGAATGAGTCCGATGAGTCCGGTGATGAACTCTCCGAGAACGGGAAGCCCTTTTATAAATCCGCCGATGCTGTCCTGATCGATGCCATTCACTTCAAGGATGAAGAGCAACGTTCCGACGGCAAACATAACCGCGGCTATAAATCCGAGGATCTTTGCGGAATGGATCAGCGTCGAGAGGAAGACACCGTGCTCATCGCAGTGGCAGTGCTCGTGCTCGCAAATTTGACCGATCTCATCACGCTCACCGTCGGCGTTGGCGGCGGTCGGATGCTTGCGGCGTACAAGAGCCGTCACAAGGTCAACGGCAGCTCCGACGGCAATGCCGCACACTACCTTAACCGCGAGCATCTTCAGCGGCACGGCGAGCCCGCCCTCCTGCCACACGGCGGATGACAGCATTATGCCGAGCATCTCGTCCGAGGTGGAAAGAAATATCGCGACAAGCGTTCCGGCGGTGATTATTCGCCCCGAGTACAGCCCCGCCGCCGCCGCGGAAAATCCGCATTGAGGTACGGCACCGAGAAGACCGCCGAGCAGGGGCCCGAGCCGCCCGGCCCGGCTTATTATTTTCTCCGCGCGTCCCCCCGATTTATGCTCAAGCAGCTCCATTAACAGGTAGGTGAGAAAAAGGAAGGGGAAAAGCTTTGCGGAATCAATTATACAGTCTAAAACGACCTCTGATAAAAACTCTGCCAATTTTATATACTCCGGTATTTTAATTGAAGTACATTATACCATCCTTTGCAATTTGTGTCAAGGATGCGCCGAAAATATATTGCGGTTCAAAGGTTGACAAATCTCCGCCCGCAAAGTATAATATTATGATGCCTATATTTCTTTTACGGAGGCAATATGTCTGAAATATTCAGTATGATGCGTGACGCCGACTGCCTTTCTGCGGTGTCGGACGTCCGTGAACTGCTCCGATCGCGGGGCGGTGTCGCAAGATGCTATATAAGGACCTTCGGCTGTCAGCAAAACGAAGCCGACGGCGAGAAGCTTGCCGGACTTGCGGTGGCTATGGGATACGTTCTTACCGACCTGCCCGACGAAGCCGATCTGATAATCGTGAACACCTGCGCCGTGCGCGAGCACGCCGAACGCAAGACTTTGTCGGTTATCGGGCAATATAAGCATATCAAGGAGAAAAGACCGTCGCTCGTGATAGCGGTATGCGGGTGTATGGTGGGACAGGAGCATCGCCGCAACGAGCTTAAGATGAGGTATCCCTACGTGGACATCACCTTTCCGCCCGGATCCATACAGCGTTTGCCGCGGTTGCTTGCCGACCGTCTGCACGGCGGGAAGCGAAGCTTCGCCACCGAGTCCGAGTGCCCCGATATAGCCGAGGACATCCCGATCACCCGCGTATCGGATTACCGTGCATGGGTGTCGATAATGTACGGGTGCAACAACTTCTGCACCTACTGCATAGTTCCTTACGTTCGCGGACGTGAGCGCAGCCGTTCGCCCGAGAGCATAGAGGAGGAGGTCCGTTCGCTTGTCGCTCGGGGCTATCGCGATATCACCCTGTTGGGGCAGAACGTCAATTCCTACGGCAAGGGCTGTGACTTTAACTGCGACTTTCCGGGGTTGCTTCGCAGGCTCGCCGCGATCGACGGGGATTTCATCCTTCATTTTATGACGAGTCATCCAAAGGATGCCACGCGCGAGCTGATAGACGTGATCGCCGAGGAGCCGAAGGTCGCCAAACAGCTTCATCTGCCGTTGCAATCGGGGAGCGACCGCATACTTAAGCTTATGAACCGACATTACACGATTGAGGAGTATATGGACAAGCTCGATTACCTTCGGGCGCGTATACCCGACGCTTCGGTGACCTCGGATATAATTGTGGGCTTCCCGGGCGAGAGCGAGGCGGATTTTGAGGCGACGCTGGCGGCTCTTGAGCGGGCGAGATACGACAGGATATTCTCGTTCATATACTCGCCGCGGACCGGTACGCCCGCCGCAAGTATGCCGGATCAGATATCGGATGCCGACAAGAGCGCCCGATTTGAGCGGCTTATAGCCTTGCAGGACAAGATATCCAACGAAAAGAACCGTGTGCTTGAGGGCAGGACCGTCCGCGTGCTGTGCGACGGGGTGAGCAAAAACGATCCCGAGACGTTGGAGGGGCGCACCGAGCAGGACAAGATAGTCATCTTTCGCGGTGATGAGTCACTTGCCGGGCACTTTACCGACGTGTTGATAACGCGAGCCGAAACCTTCAACCTTTACGGAGAGATCAAAAAATAAAAAATATATAAACAAGGAGAAAAAACTATGACCATCGAAGAACTTGCCGCAGAGCTCGGCAAAACCATCAAGAACGACGAAAGGATAACCGAACTCAACGCCGCGCACGCCGCGTTCGACGCCGACGAGAACCTTCAGACCTGGCTTCGCGAATACGAGGTACAGCAGCAGGCGCTTCAGGAGCAGGCGGCTCAGCCCGATCCCGACAGACTGCTGATCGCGAAGATGCAGGGCAGGGTGGACGAGCTCTACAAGCTTATTCTCAACAGCGAGGTATTTGCACGTCTCAGCGACGCGCAGTCCGCGGTGAACGAGCTGATGGAGAGCGTGAACAACATCATTACCTTTAACATCACCGGTGAGCTTCCGTCGTCCTGCACTCACGATTGCTCGTGCTGTGACGGTGGCTGCAATCACTGATCCCCAACACGTTTTAAGGCTATTTTGACGCCCCTCGGGGCGAAGTACGGAGGTCGCGCTTATGACTCCAATGATGGAGCAGTATTTTGAGATAAAAAATAATTACAAGGACTATCTGCTTTTTTACCGTCTCGGTGACTTTTACGAGATGTTCTTTGACGATGCGATAACCGCGTCGCGCGTGCTTGATCTGACCCTTACGGGCAGGGATTGCGGCGAGGCGGAGCGCGCCCCGATGTGCGGGGTGCCGTATCACGCCGCCGAGGGATATATCGGCAAGCTTATAGATCGCGGATATAAGGTGGCGATCTGTGAGCAGATGGAGGACCCCGCGCTGGCGAAGGGACTTGTGAAAAGGGATATAATCCGCGTTATTACTCCGGGTACTCTGCTTGAGAGCGACCTCCTTAAGGAAAACGTAAACAACTATATCTGCGCCGTGTTTTTCGGGCAGGACCGCACGGGCGTATGCTTTTGCGACGTTTCAACGGCAAAGCTCTGCGCGACCTCCTTCCCCGACGACCGCGGCGACCGTGTGAAAAACGAGCTTGCAACCTTTGCGCCGCGAGAGGTGCTTACGAACCTCTCGGAGGACAAGCTCGGCGAGGTCGGGGAATTCATCCGCGACCGAATCGGCGCTATGATCTCCGGTAATCAGCCGGGGAGATTTGAATACGACGCGGCACGCGAGGCGGTCGTTACGCGCTTCGGCACGGGTCTGCGTGAGGGAATTACCGACGACCGCGAGCTGACGTCTGCGGTCGGTGCCTTGCTCGGCTACGTATCCGAGATGCAACGCTCGGACGTGCCGTATATCAAGGAGCTGGAGGTCTACTCCGGCGGACAGTTCGTGGAGCTTGACGTCAATACCCGCAGGAATCTTGAGCTTACCGAGACGATGCGGGGAAAAGAAAAGAAGGGCTCCTTGCTTTGGGTCATTGATAAGACCGAGACCGCGCCCGGAGCTCGCTTGCTTCGCTCGTGGCTTGAGCATCCGCTGCGCACTCAATCGACGATAAATCGCCGTCAGGGGGCCGTGGGTGAGCTTGTCGACAGCTATATGCTCCGCGAGGAGCTTGGCGAGGCGCTCTCGGGCGTGCTTGACCTTGAGCGGCTTATGACCCGTATAGTTTACGGCACGGCGGGGGGAAAGGATCTTCGTGCCGTGTGCAACACGTTGAAGGCTCTGCCCGAAATCAGGGCTCTGCTTGAAGGGTGTCACGACCCCGAGCTTCGGCGCATATACGAGGGCTTGGACACGCTTGACGACGTGCGTGAGCGGATAGATGCCGCGATAGTGGACGATCCGCCCTTCCTCGTGAGAGAGGGAGGGATCATCCGCGACGGATATAATCCCGATATCGACAAGCTCCGCTCCATTATGCACGACGGAAAGAGCTGGGTCGAAAAAATAGGAGAGGAAGAAAAGGAGAAAACGGGGATCAAGACCCTGAAGATAGGGTTCAACCGCGTTTTCGGATATTATATAGAGGTATCGAAGTCCTTTATGGATCAGGTGCCCGACAGATTTATCAGAAAGCAAACGCTTGCCAACAGCGAGCGATACATAACTCAGGAGCTTAAGGATCTTGAGGCTACCATCCTCGGGGCGGAGGATAAGATCAACGGTCTTGAATACGAGCTGTTTCAGGAGGTAAGGTCATTCGTCTCGGATAATTCGCAAAGGGTGCTTCGCGTTGCGGGGCTCGTTGCCGAGCTTGACTGCTACCGATCGCTTGCCACCGTCGCGTCGCGGAATCGGTACGTTCGACCGGAGGTGGACACCTCGGACAAGATAGAGATAAAGGACGGCAGACATCCCGTCGTCGAGCAGTTCGTGAAGGATGCGTATTTCGTCCCCAACGACGCAACGCTTGATTCGGGCAACAACCGCCTTATGCTTATCACGGGTCCGAATATGGCGGGTAAATCGACATATATGCGGCAGGTGGCGCTGATCGTCCTGCTCGCGCAGATCGGATCGTACGTGCCGGCAAGCGAGGCGCGCATAGGTATCGTGGATAAGATCTTTACCCGTGTCGGGGCTTCGGACGATCTTGCGTCCGGGCAATCGACCTTTATGCTGGAAATGACGGAGGTCGCGTATATACTGAAGAATGCCACGCCGAGAAGTCTCATAATATACGACGAGGTGGGCAGGGGCACGAGCACCTTCGACGGTATGAGCATCGCACGCGCGATCATTGAATATACTTACGGAAAGAAGATAGGGGCAAGGACCCTCTTTGCCACGCATTATCACGAGCTTACGGGACTTGAGGATGAGTTCCCGGGGATCGTGAACTATAATATCGCCGCCAAGAAGCGCGGGGACAGCATTACCTTCCTGCGCAAGATCGTACGCGGCTCGACCGACGACAGCTACGGTATTGAGGTTGCAAAGCTCGCCGGCTTGCCGAACGAGGTCGTAAAGCGCGCGCGTGAGGTGCTGGCGGCGGTTGAAAAGAGCTCCCGCGAGCTTACCACAAGCACCGCAAAGGACGCGGGACCCGAGAAGGACGACAGCCTTATCAGCTTTGACGACTGCATACAGGATCAGGTGATAGAGGAGCTGAAGGCGGTGGACATAAACACGCTTTCGCCGTATGAGGCTATGACCTTCCTGTTTACTCTGCAAAAGAGGCTTAAATAATCAAAGGGGTATCCGATGGGAAAAATAAACGTATTGCCGTTTGCGGTAGCCAACCTGATAGCCGCGGGTGAGGTGGTTGACCGACCGTCGTCGGTGATCAAGGAGCTGACGGAAAATTCAATAGATGCCGGAGCGACAAGGATAACCGTCGAGATACAGAACGGCGGAGTCACCCTTATGCGGGTGACCGATAACGGCGTCGGTATCGGGCGCGAGGACCTTCCCGTTGCGGTCAGGCGACACGCGACGAGCAAGATAAAGGACGAGACTGACCTTAACGCGATCATTACGCTCGGCTTTCGCGGCGAAGCGCTTGCCGCGATAGCGGCGGTGTCCGACGTTCGGATCATCTCAAAGACCGCGGATCAGGAGGTCGGCGCAATGCTGGAGGTCTCCGGCGGGGTCGTGATCGGCATCGGCGATCGCGCGGCGCAGAACGGGACGACGGTGTTTGTCGAAAACCTTTTTGCCAACGTTCCCGCGCGGCGAAAGTTTTTGAAGAAGGATATGACCGAGACGATGGCGGTGACTGCGGTGGTGGAGAAGATAGCCCTCTCACACCCCGAGATAGCCTTCCGACTGATATGCGACGGAAACACGAAGCTTGAGACCGCAGGAGACGGTCAGCTTAAGAGTGCCGTGTATGCCGTCTTTGGCAGGGACTTTTCACGTGCACTGATCGAGGTCGAAGGGAAGACCGAGGGGATCGACGTGGTGGGTTTTATCGGCCGTACCGACAACTGCAAGGTCAACCGAAACTACCAGAACTTTTTCATAAACGGGAGATACGTGAAGAGCCGAACCGCGCAGGCGGCGATAGAGCAGGCGTACGTTTCCTACATTCCGCAGGAGAAATTTCCCGTTTGCATACTGAATATCACGATAGATCCCGCGCTTGTGGACGTGAACGTGCATCCGTCGAAGCTTGAGGTTAAGTTCTCCAATGAGAAACCGGTGTTTGAGGCGGTTTATTACGGCGTCAAGGCGGCGTTGGAGCAGAACGTTACGCGCCCCGAATTCCGTGTTCAGCGAAACACGGCGGAGTCTATACGTGTCGAAACGGGCGGCAGACGCCTCTCGGACGTTACCGAGCCGATACGCGACGGTCAGCGCGAATCGCTGAAGAGCCGGCAGCTCAGCTACGATATATATACCCCGAAGCGCACGGACAGCCCGACGCAGGGCGGTGCCGACGTTACCGCGCCCGCTTCGCGGGCGGAAAGCGAGCCTCCTGCAATGGCAGGGGCGGCTTCAAGCGCGACGTCGGCAGACTTGCGTGAGCCGTCAACCCGTATGCCAAGCTACGCGCCCGATCCGAAGCCGCAGGAGCGCGATGCCGCGGCTGTACCCGCAGTGCCGTCGGAAGGTATGCCGAAGCCCGATGTGGGGATAATAGGGGCTACGGAGCAAAGCAGTGACTGGCGACTCGTGGGCGAGATATTCAACGAGTACCTCGTCGTGGAGCAGGGGAGCAAGATGATCCTTGTCGACAAGCACGCGGCGCACGAGAGGATCATATTCGAGCGACTCAAGAAGAATATGAAGGGCACGGGTATCTGTTCGCAGATGCTGATGGTGCCGGTCGAAAATATGATACTCAGCAACGAGGCGGGGATGCTTGAGCAATACAGGAGCGAGATAGAGGCCGTGGGCTTCTCGTTTACCACCGGAAAGTGCCTTGTCAGCATTACCGCCGTGCCGGAGGGGATAGACGTTGCCGTTGCGGGGGATATGCTTGCCGGAATGGCTGACGGGCTCCTTCACGACACCGGCACGCCGGGCATCACGCGCGATATAGTGTTTGAGAAGGCGCTGTATCAGGCGTCCTGCAAGGCGGCGATCAAGGGCGGACGCGAATATCCGGTCGAGAATGCCACGGCGCTCGTTGCCGAGCTTATGCGTATTCCCGATATTACCTTCTGTCCGCACGGCAGACCTGTGGCTATGGAGATAAAGAAGAGCACCTTAGACCGTCAGTTTAACCGTACGTGATCGCGCCGATGAGCCTGAACTACGGAGATAGAGTATATGGAAGAAAAGATCAAGAAAAAACGCAAGACGAACTGCGAATGCTGTCTTCACTACGAATACGACGATGAATGCGATGCGTATATCTGTACGCTTGACCTTGACGAGGATGAGATGGAGAGCTTCGTGAATTATACCAACCGCGAATGTCCGTATTTTGATTTCTACGATGAATATAAGCTTGTTCAAAAGCAGAATTGAGTTGGCGGGATGAAAAGAGTGATAGTTACGGGCGGATCCCGCGGGATCGGTGCCGAGATAGTCAGGGGCTTTGCCGATAACGGTGATGCCGTCGCCTTTATATGGAGATCGTCGGAGGGGAGCGCGGGAAAGCTTGCCGAGGAGACGGGAGCCTTCCCGGTGCGCGCCGACGTTTCATCGGCAGACGAGGTCGCGCGGGCTATGGATGAGGCGACGGCGCACCTCGGCGGGGTGGACGTGCTGGTCAATTGCGCCGGAATCGCGCAGATCAAGCTCTTTACCGATCTGACCGACGGCGATTGGGACCGTATGGTTTCCACCGACCTTTCGGGGTGCTTTTATACCTGCCGCTACGCCGCGCGGGAAATGGTCAGAGCGCACGGGGGCAGAATAATCAATATAGGCTCGGTATGGGGGCGCGTCGGTGCCTCGTGCGAGGTGCATTATTCCGCGGTGAAGGCGGGAGTGCGCGGTATGACCTTGGCTTTGGCAAAGGAGCTCGGTCCGTCGGGTATTACCGTTAATTGCGTGGAGCCGGGAGTGATAGCTACCGATATGAACGCCGCGCTTGACGGTGCCGCGCTTGACGGGCTTAAGGAGGCTACCCCCCTTTGCCGTATAGGAAATGCTTCGGACGTTGCCGACCTTGTGCTTTTTTTGGCATCCGATCGCGCGTCGTTTATTACGGGGCAGTGCATCGGCGTTGACGGGGGGTTCGGACTCTGATGGTCGTAGAGCGCAAATATTATGTAGGTTATCAGTATATCACTCCCGAATATAAGCTTCGGAACGATGCAATGCTCTCTATGTTCGAGGACCTTGCGGCTTTGCACGGCGAGCTTGCGGGCGAAGATATAAGGACGTCTGCCTCGGTATGGGTGCTGACCGGTTACCGTACGCGGGTGCTGAAGCGCCCGTCCTTTGACGACACGGTAACGGTTAGAACGTGGAGCCGACGCTTATCGGGGGTCGTTGCCTCACGTGAATTCGAGATACTTGACGGTGACGGCGAACTTGCGGTGCGCGCTGTCTCCGAATGGGCGCACGTTTTTCGTGACGGGAGCGGATTTTCGCGAGTCACGCCCGAGCTTGCGGCGGCGTACGGCACAGAATCGGACCGTACCGGATTTCCCGATATGCCGCGGTTGCCGAGGCTGAGCCTCAGCTCCGACGGTGCGACCGAGACGTTGCGCTTCCGCGTGGGCAGAGCTATGACAGATATGAACCGTCACCTCAACAACGTAAGGTATCTTGAGCTTGCCGAGAACGCTTTGCCCGATACCGTACCGACCGATTATTCGGCTGACGGGTTTTATATCTTCTATAAAAAGGAAATTCCTTACGGCGAAAACGTCGTTTGCCGTTTTGCGGAGACCGACGGGGACTATCGCGTTTTCTTTGTCGGTACCGACGGCGATGCCGAATATGCCTGCGTTATATTCAATAAATAATGATATGCGCCGATAGGGGCGCAAAAGGAGCGTTATGTCGGTTTTTAACCTAAAGAGCGAATATACTCCGACCGGCGATCAGCCGGAGGCTATCGCCGCGCTGACCGATGGACTCGTGCGCGGCGAGCGTTTTCAGACCCTTCTCGGCGTGACAGGCTCCGGCAAGACCTTTACCGTTGCCAACGTTATAGCCAACGTCGGCAGACCGACCTTGATCCTTGAGCCCAATAAGACGCTTGCGGCGCAGGTCTGCTCCGAGATGCGCGAATTCTTTCCCGACGATGCCGTCGGGTATTTTGTCTCATATTACGATTATTATCAGCCGGAGGCGTACGTGCCCGGCAAGGATATGTATATTGAAAAGGACGCGCTGGTCAACGACGAGATAGATATGCTTCGCCACAGCGCGACCTCCTCTCTTTTTGAGCAGAGGAACGTTATCATCGTGGCATCGGTTTCTTGCATCTTCTCGCTTGGCGATCCGAGCGAATACAACGCGCTTCACATCGCTCTTCGCCCGGGGATGACAATGTCGCGTGACGAGCTGATACGGCGGCTTGTGGCGATCAGCTACGACAGGAACGACCTCAACTTCGTCCGTGACAAGTTCCGCGTGCGCGGCGACACGGTCGAGATACTGCCCGCAACGACGGGCGAAAAGGCGATACGCGTCGAATTTTTCGGCGACGAGATCGAGCGTTTGTCGGAGATAAACGTGGTCACCGGCGAGGTAATGCGTTGGCTGGCATATACGGCGATCTATCCGGCGACGCACTATGCCGTATCCTCCGACAAGCGTGAGGCGGCGCTGACCGAGATACGCAACGAGATGATCGAGCGGGTGGCTCAGTTTGAATCGGAGGGAAAGCTTATAGAGGCGCAGAGGATACGCGAACGTACCCTCTACGATATCGAAATGCTTCGCGAGGTGGGATTTTGCTCGGGAGTGGAAAACTATTCCCGTGTGCTTGCCGGCAGGGAGCCGGGATCGACGCCCTATACCTTGCTTGATTACTTCCCGAGCGATTGGCTGCTCGTGGTGGATGAATCGCACGTTACCGTGCCGCAGGTACGCGGTATGTCGGGCGGGGATCACGCGAGGAAAAAGAACCTTGTGGACTACGGATTCCGCTTGCCCTCGGCTTACGATAACCGTCCGCTGTATTTTGACGAATTTGAGGATAGGATAAATCAGGCGATATTTGTAAGCGCGACCCCCGGGGATTACGAGCGCGAGCACTCCGCCTCGGTGGTGGAGCAGATCATACGCCCGACCGGATTGCTTGATCCCGCGGTGGAGGTTCGCCCGACCAAGGGACAGATCGACGATCTGCTCGGCGAGATACGGATCCGGGCGGGAAAGGGTGAACGCGTTCTCGTTACCACTCTGACGAAAAAGATGGCGGAGGACCTCACCGAATATCTCAACTCAAACGGTGTCAGGGTAAAGTATATACACTTTAACGTCGATACTATGGAGCGGATGGAGATAATACGCGATCTGCGAATCGGTGCCTTTGACGTGCTTGTCGGCATCAACCTCTTGCGTGAGGGGCTTGATCTGCCCGAGGTGTCGCTCGTCGCTATACTTGACGCAGACAAGGAGGGCTTTTTGCGAGCCGAGACCTCGCTTGTTCAAACGATCGGCAGGGCAGCGAGAAACGCCGACGGACACGTGATAATGTATGCGGATACCGTCACGGGATCAATGCGTCGGGCAATAGACGAGACCGAGAGGCGCAGGCGTATTCAAAACGAGTATAACGAGGCGCACGGTATCGTGCCGAGAACGGTAAACAAGGCAATCCGCGACCTTATCGACCTCGGCGCTCCGTCACCCGAAGCGGCACCGAAGCACGGCAAGACCGCGGAAAAGAAAAAGCTCAGTGCCAAGGACAGGGAAGCCGCAATAGCACGTCTTGAGGGTGAGATGAAGGCGGCGGCAAAGCGACTTGACTTTGAGGAAGCCGCTTTCCTGCGTGATAAAATAAAAGAGCTGAAGGCTCGGAAATAAAAATAACGGAGAAGCCTAATGTCAAAGGAAATAACCGTGCGCGGCGCACGGGAAAACAATCTGAAAAATATAGACCTTACCGTCCCGAGGGACAAGCTCGTGGTGTTTACCGGGCTTTCGGGCTCGGGAAAGACCTCGCTTGCCTTCGATACGATATACGCGGAGGGGCATCGGCGCTTCGTCGAATCGCTGTCCTCGTACGCGCGTATGTTTATCGGACAGCTTGACAAGCCCGACGTCGACAGTATAGAGGGACTTTCCCCCGCTATATCAATAGATCAGAAAACGACGTCGAAGAACCCGCGCTCTACCGTGGGCACGGTGACCGAGATATACGATTATCTGCGGCTTCTGTATTCCCGCGTCGGTGTTCCGCATTGCCCGGTGTGCGGAAAGGAGATAAGGCAACAGACCCCCGACGGGATCGTGGACCGCATTATGGACTTGGGAGAGGGAACTCGCTTTATGGTGCTTGCTCCCGTTGTTCGTGCGCAGAAGGGTATGCACGAGAAGGTCCTCGCCGATGCAAGAAAAAGCGGATACGCGCGGGCTCGTATCGACGGGTCGGTGTACGATCTGTCGGAGACTTTAAAGCTTGATAAAAATATCCGTCATACGGTCGAGGTGGTCGTGGATCGCCTTATCATAAAGGAAGGTATAAGGCCGCGGCTCGGCGATTCGGTGGAGACGGCACTTGCCTTGGCTGACGGTCACCTCGTTATCGTTACCGTTCCGCGTGACGGCGAGGCGGAGGAGCTTGAGTTCTCCACGCACTATGCCTGCGAAGAGCACGGGATCTCCTTTGGTGAGCTTGAGCCGAGGACATTTTCCTTCAACAATCCCGCCGGGGCGTGTCCCGAATGTGCGGGGCTCGGAGTGTATCGCCGTATAGACAGGTCAAAGATAATTCCCGATCCGTCCAAAACAATACGCGGCGGTGCCATAGACGTAAACGGGTTTAAATCTATGGATGAGGACACGTGGAACGGGCCGCTGTTCGCGGCGGTCGGAGCGACCCACGGCTTTGACCTTGATACCCCGATCGAGAAATTCTCGCCCTCGGCGCTTGACGCTCTGCTGAACGGAACGGGTGACGAGGAATATTCGGTAACGCGCTTCTTCGATAAAAAAGGAAGAAAGCAGATAACGAAGTTCCGCGGCGTGCTCGGGATCATCGAGGACCGTATGAAGATGGGGATGAGCGAATACTACGAGGATCTTATCGAGGAGGTCGACTGTCCGCGTTGCGGGGGGCGTCGGCTTAACGATACCGTGCTTGCCGTGACCGTCGGAGGAAAAAATATAGACGAATTTTGCTCTATGTCGGTAGCAGAGCTCGTCGGCTTCGTGGAGAAGATGAACGACGGATTTACCGATAACGAGCGGTTGATAGCGCGTGAGGTGGTCAAGGAGCTGCGCTCACGCCTCGGATTTTTGCAAAGCGTCGGGCTGTCTTACCTTACCCTCAACCGCAGGGCGGGGACCCTCTCGGGTGGTGAAGCACAGCGAATAAGGCTCGCGACGCAGATAGGGAGCTCGCTCGTCGGTGTGCTTTATATACTTGACGAGCCGAGCATAGGCTTGCATCAGCGGGATAACGGAAAGCTGATTCGCACGCTTAAGGACCTTCGCGACCTCGGCAATACCGTTATCGTCGTCGAGCACGACGAGGAGATGATGGAGAGCGCCGATCATATAGTCGATATCGGTCCGGGCGCGGGCATACACGGCGGACGCGTGGTGGTATCGGGCACCCCCGATGAGGTCAAGGCTTGCCCCGAATCGATCACGGGAGCCTATATGTCGGGCAGAATGCGTATTGACGTTCCCGACAAGCGGCGGAAGGGCAACGGATCGTTCCTTACGGTATACGGTGCCTCCGAGCACAATCTTAAGGGGATCGACGTTCGTATACCGCTCGGTTGCTTCGTTTGCGTGTCGGGGGTATCGGGCTCGGGCAAATCCTCGCTTGTAAACGGTATCATCTATCCTTACCTTGCGTCAAAGCTCAACCGTGCCAATACCAAGCCCGGGAGCTTCGACCGAATAGAGGGGGTCGAGGCACTTGATAAGGTGATCTGCATAGACCAGAGCCCTATCGGGCGCACTCCGCGGTCGAATCCCGCGACCTACACCGGGCTGTTCGGCGATATACGGGCGCTGTTTGCCTCAACTCCGGATGCGAAGGCGAAGGGTTACAGCGCCGGAAGATTCTCCTTTAACGTTAAGGGCGGCAGATGCGAGGCTTGCGAGGGGGACGGTGTGAAGCGGATCGAGATGCACTTTCTCTCCGACGTGTACGTTACCTGCGACGTTTGCCACGGTAAGCGCTACAATCGGGACACCCTTGACGTCAGGTACAAGGGCAAAAATATCTACGACGTTCTGAATATGACGGTGGAGGAGGGGGTATCCTTCTTCGCCGATCTGCCGAAGCTGCGCAAAAAATTGGAGACGCTTTACGACGTCGGACTCGGATATATAAAGATCGGGCAATCGTCAACGACCCTTTCGGGGGGCGAGGCACAGCGCATCAAGCTTGCAACCGAGCTTGCCAAGCGCGATACGGGAAGGACTATGTATATTCTTGACGAGCCCACCACGGGGCTCCACACGGCGGACGTTGCCAAGCTTATCGGCATATTGCAGCGGCTTTGCGATGCCGGCAACACCGTGCTCGTTATCGAGCATAACCTTGACGTGCTGAAGACAGCGGACTATATCGTCGATCTCGGACCCGAGGGCGGGGACGGGGGCGGTACGTTGGTCGCCGCCGGCACTCCGGAAGAGATCTCACAATGCAAATATTCATTCACGGGTGCATATATGCACAAAAAACTTGAAAAAAACTGAAAAATATTCAGAAAACCCCTTGACAAATGCATATTTCGGGTTTATAATAGTCCGCGTTGAAACAAAAACATTTTAAAAGGAGTTTTTCAGTTATGAAAAAAGTATTGAGCATTGCACTTGCACTTATCATGGTATTGTCCATGACGGCGTTCTTCGCTTCTTGCAGCGAGGATAAGGCGGAACTTATCGTATATACCGAAGCCGGCTTCGCACCGTGGGAATTCACCGCGAAGGGCTCGACCGAGGTGATCGGCGTCGATATGGAGATCGCGAAGTATATCGCCGAAAAGTACAACTATAAGCTTACCGTCGTCAACGGCGAGTTTGATACGATCGTTGCCGGTATCAATGAGGACAACGCGCTCGGTATAGCGGGAATATCCTACACCGAGAAGCGCGCGAAGAACGTTGAATTCTCCGATTTCTATTGGGGTGACGCTTCGCAGGCGGTCGTTTATCTGAAGTCCTCCAACCCCACCCTCACCGATGACGGTGCTTTCGCCGTTTCCAACTTTGAGGGCAAGAGCGTTACCTACCAGACCGGCTCCACCAGCCACCTTACGGTTGATGACAACAAGACTGCGTGGAAGATCGAGGGTGTGAAGGACTACTCCGAGGTTCTTGCGGCACTTGAGGCGGTCAAGGGCAACAACGATAAGTACCTTATAGTCGATTCGCAGGTTGCCGCTCAGCTCGTCGCCGAGAACACCGATTTTGCCTACGCGATCATCGAGGGACTTGATTCCGAGCAGTACGGTGTCGTTGCGAAGAAGGGCAACACCGATCTTATTGCGAAGGTCAACGCGGCTCTTGCCGAGCTTCTCGCCGAGGATGCAAACGGTCAGTCTCAGATCGACAAGTGGTTTGAGCAGTACTCCGCTATCGAGCCCGAGGAATAATTCAAGAGCGTAAATTTACGGATATCCGGAAGGCGTGGATACGCCCTCCGGGTTTCCGATTTTTCAGAAAACGTTAGGAAAGGCAATTGCCCCGATGGATGTGTTTATCAACTTTTTTGTCGAGCTCTGGAATGACTTTTACGGTTGTTTCTTGGAGTACGACTATTATCTGCTGTACTTAAAGGGTCTGCGCAACACCGTGATAATCGCGGTGGGGGCGTGTCTGCTCGGGCTTGCGATAGGTATTGTCGTTACCTGCATACGCATAGCTCCGAAGCGGCTTTTCATTATGCGCGCGCTTGATGCGATCGTGAAGCTCTACGTTACCGTTATACGCGGCACTCCGGTGGTCCTTCAGCTCTTTATCTGCTATTTCGTTCTGCTCAAGGGAATGAACAGTGTGAGCTTTTTCGGATTGAAGGATACCGAGGGGATCTTCGTCGCCATACTGACCTTCGGTATCAACAGCGGTGCGTATATGGCGGAGATCCTGCGCGGCGGGATCAATTCGGTCGATTACGGACAGACCGAGGCGGGACGGAGCCTTGGGTTGCCGTGGATAAAGACCTTCGTTAAGATAGTTATGCCGCAGGCACTCAGAAGCGCGATCCCCACAATCTTCAACGAGTTTATTACACTCATCAAGGAGACCTCCGTCGCGGGCTACGTCGGAATCATAGATCTGACGAAGATTCAGAAATACGTCACGACGCAAAGTATGAGTATGTATATGCCGCTCTTTATAATCGCGGCGATATACCTCGTGCTCGTCCTTGGCTTGCAACAGATCCAAAAGGTCATTGAAAAGAAACTTAACCGCGGAGAGAAGAACCATGCAAAATGAAGCTATCGTACAGATAAAAAACGTATATAAGAATTTCGGTGAGCTGCAGGTCCTTCGCGGGGTCTCGTGCGACATCAAGAAGGGCGAAAAGGTCGTTATGATCGGACCCTCCGGCAGTGGAAAGAGTACGCTTCTTCGCTGTATGAACCTGCTTGAGGAGCCGACGTACGGCGAGGTGTGGATGGAGGGCAAGCTCCTGACCCCCGTCGATCCGTACCTTCACTTCGATATGATACGCGCCTCAAGAACTTATTCACAGCTTTATGCTAAGCGCAGAGCCGAGTTTTCCTCCGAAGGTGAGGAGGCATCGGATGCCGCGGTCATCGCCGATATCAAGGCGCACGATCTTCTGAAAAAGCACGAGGGTAAAGAGTTTACTGCACTTATTCGCCGGACCGAAAAATCGGAGCGCATCAATATTAACCTTGCCCGACGCGATATGGGAATGGTCTTTCAGCATTTTAACCTGTTCAATAACTTGACGGTTATGCAAAATATCACTCTTGCGCCGACTCAGCTTAAGCTGATGAGCCAAGCCGACGCAGAGGCAAAGGCGTGCGAGTTGCTCAACCGTATAGGGCTTTACGACAAGCGTGACGAATATCCGTCGCGGCTTTCGGGCGGGCAAAAACAGCGTATCGCCATCGTGCGTGCTTTGGCGATGAACCCGACCGTGATGCTCTTCGACGAGCCGACGAGTGCCCTTGACCCGGAGATGGTCGGTGAGGTGCTTGACCTTATGCGCGACCTTGCCGATTCGGGTATGACGATGGTGGTCGTGACTCACGAAATGGGTTTTGCCCGTGAGGTTGCCGACCGCGTCCTCTTTATGTCGGACGGTCAGATAGTCGAGGAGGCTCCGCCGAACGACTTCTTTGACCGTCCCCGGACAGAGAGGGCGTCGCAGTTCTTAAAATGTGTCCTCTAAGTTCAATTTGAGAGCATATTCCGCACCGCGGTCAGCGCTTTCTCGCTGTCATCGGGTGTCATTATCGTGTATATCACGTAATTGCCGCAGGTAAAAACTGCGGCATTTTTATATTTTTCGTACTCCTCGGGGGTATACGTGCCCTTGGCGGAGAGGTACTCCGCGCGCTGACGCTCAATATATCGCTCACAAAGTGTCCGTGTCTCGCCCGTGCGGTCACTGCGAAGGATCCCAAACTCATTTTCGGATGAATTGCTGGAGGATTTGAAGAGCGCGGCATCTCCGCTGAAATCGGGGAAGTAGTACCCGAGGTATCCGACGTTCTGGCAGAAGTATCCGCCGTCAAGCGGTACGGCTGCGCTTATCGCCTCCCCGAGCTCGGCACAGCTCAAATCGCTTCGGTAGCCGTTGAAGCAGGAGCAGACGCTTATCGGCAGAAGAATGACGGTCAAAATAACGGTAAAATATTTCATTGATTATCGGTTCCTTTCGAAATATGATCTTGAAGGGCAGATAACGCGTTGTCAAGCATTGCGGCAAGCCCCGCGCGGTTCAGATGATAACCGTCAAGGTGATCCGAGTTGTATTCTGCCCGAAGCTCCCCGCGCCCGTCGCACAGCACTGAGGTCGAGTCTATAAAGAGCACTTCGCGCTCGTCGGCGATCTCGCGAAGCCAACGGTTGGCGGTGCGAAATTTTTCGTTAACGGCATCAACGTTGAGAAATACCGGGGCGACGGTTCCGTTCCTTATCGGAAAGATCGCCTGCACCGCGATCACGGAATCGGGCGATGCGGCGCGTATCGAATCTATCAGAGAATTGAAGGACAGCCTAAATCCCGCTTGATCGAGCGCCGCCGCACCGTCGGTGCCGAGGGTTATGAGGATATATGCGGGCTTGAAGAGCGCCGCAGCGTCGGCGGCGGTCATCTCGTGCCCGTCGGCAACGATATAGCGGCGGTAGGTGTCGGGTGCGAGCGACAGATATTCCTCCTTGCCCGTCCAGATCCTGTCGCGCGGTACGAGCCCGTAATAGGCGAGATGGGCTGTGTTGGAATCCCCGAGGAAGATCACGTCGTTTGCCGAGATCGCCCCGCCTTGATCAGGGGAAAAAGCAACGGCATTCCGGCTCGGGGGCTCCCGGGAGGTAGATCCCGAGCAGCCGCAAAGCAGGAATGCCGTAACGGTTAATATCAAAATTAATTTTTTCACGGTACACCTGCCGAATACTTGTTCATCAACAGTATGTGCACCGGGCGGGGAATTATTTTTTGTAGACCGACTTGTAATCTTTGGCTTTGTTCTTCTTTTTTCCTTTGACGGCAAGAATAACGAAGTAAGCGGTGTATACGGCAACGTAGAGGATCACGCCGATGCCGATCGCGGCGAAAAGGTTCGGTACCTCGTAGGTCGTTTCGGACAGAGCCGATTCGTATGCCGCCTCGCCTGTCATAGGGAGGTATATCAGCACGGCAAAGCCGATCATATTAATCAGAAAATGCAAAACGTACTTCAAAAAATTGTCGGGAACGCTGTCCTTGAAGAGCTGACCGGCAAGCGCGGCAACCGCCCCGAAAAGCAGGAGCCCCGTCATCCTTGCCACCGAGAAGGTCGGCTCGTAAATGCTGTCGCCCGCGCCGAGGAACTTGACAGCCATTATTATAAATGTAAGTACCGTGCAGTATGCGCACGCGCGTTTGGCGAATGCTTTGAAAAATCCTTTTTCCATCATTTATCTCCAAATAAGATTATGGGATAATGATACCATAAAACCCGCCGGATTGCAAGCATTATTT